>CAZQMT010000006.1:30202-41417 GCA_964594555.1 uncultured Vicinamibacterales bacterium | reverse complement strand
TAAAGCGATGAAGCTTGGTGAAAGATCTCTTAGCATATCCAGGCAATCACATCGGCAACGGGAACATCAGCCAACCCAGCAAAACTGCACTGCACACCATTCCCCCGAACATCAATAGTCCAAATCGAAACTGCTCACCGGGGTCATCCCTAACAAGCAAAGCAAAGACAAGCGAACTAAAAAACGAAAACAAAACAAGCAAAAGAAAATGACTTGCCATGTCCTACTTCCGTCCTAGCGCAATGTCGAAAGCATCCAGCACAACCAAAAGATTTAATAAGCCCGCTACGACAAGAAATGTGTTTCCGTACTCATAGGTAACTCCACTTACAACCCCGTCCCCCATTCCAGCCACCCACGCCACGAAATACGGTAGCCCAATTCCGAGATTAGCCGTCGCAGCTAATGCCACAAGTGGCTGCGATGCCGTAAAAGGGAACAACCGACCATCGAGAACAAGTCCGATTACGAACATAAGGGTGAGAGCTACAAGTAAGATCAGGCCCTTTTGATAACGCCTCAATAACAGATGCCCTCCACCAGGTATAGCCCAGGCCACTACGCACGCTACGATCAAAAACCATCTTCCCATCAGTGAAATCAACCTTAACGCGAACACTAATTACTCAGAACAGAGCCACTTGCACAACTCTCTCAGTGTATCCCAGGTACCAACGAAACCGTCAGACACGGCTTTCGAAGTACGTTAGCTTCTTAAATTGCTCAAATCGTGAGTGTATTTCATCTGGAGTCAACCGAAGAAGTCGATCAAGGCTAAAATCCTCCACGGCAAAGGATGCCAGCGTGCTTCCATAAATGATCGCCTGCGTGAGAACCGTGTCGGAGAGCTCCGTACACGATGCCAAATAGCCCATAAAACCACCGGCAAACGTATCACCAGCACCAGTCGGGTCAAAAACGTCTTCAAGAGGCATGGCAGGTGCCGCAAAAAACCCTTCATCCCTCGTCATCAAAACACCGTACTCACCCCGCTTGATAACGAGACGCCTCGGCCCCATCTCTCTGATAATTCTAGAAGCCCTAACAAGGTTCGATTCCCCGCTGATTTGCTTGGCTTCAGCATCATTAATAATTAAAACATCCACTCGTTTAAGTACGTTAAGCAGCTCATCGCGATTCCGATCAATCCAATAGTTCATCGAATCAGCCGCTACTAACGTCGGATTAGACACCTGATCAAGGACTTCTGATTGGAGTGTCGGATGAATATTCCCTAAAAAAACATATGGCGTGTCCTGGTATTCAGGCGGTATCACTGGACGAAATTCTTCAAACACATTCAGATGTGTATAGATCGTCTCTCTCTCATTAAGATCATCGCTGTACTCACCTTTCCATCGAAAAGTCTTCCCAGGGACTGCCTGAAGTCCGTTAAGGTCTATTCTTCTCCCTTCAAAGACATTCCTACACTCGTCGCCAAAATCTTCACCAACAACAGCCACCACACGTACATCCGTAAAGAACGACGCCGCCACACTAAAATATGTTGCCGCCCCACCTACTACCCTAGACACCTCACCTGCTGGAGTCTTAATTGAATCAAAAGCCACAGATCCCACTGCTAAAATTGGGTGCATCAGTTAATCTCCAGAAGTCACGAACCGAACAAATACCACTGACTCGCTCTCATTAAGTCACATATTTACTGATAATCGGAGCCAACTCCCTTCGAACCTGCAAGGGAATTGCCTCTGGACGAGTAATGATGGCAGAGGCCAGAGCATCGGCACACTCACATTCTCGGGAGATTGGCAGTCGGGAACCTGCATTAGCGATTACCTTCTGCGCCGTCTCAGAATTTTGCATTAAATTGGCAACCACCATATCAATCGTTACTTGGTCATGATCTTCGTGCCAGCAATCATAGTCAGTAACCAACGCGAGGGTGACATAACAGATCTCCGCCTCCCGAGCTAACTTGGCCTCTTGTAAATTAGTCATTCCAATCACATCCATCCCCCAGGAACGATACAGACTTGATTCAGCGAGTGTAGAAAATTGAGGGCCTTCCATACAGACATAAGTTCCACCGCTATGGACAATCGCTCCGACGGCCTTGGCCGATTCGAAAACCAACTGACTTAAAGTGCCACAAATTGGATGGGCGAATGAAACATGGGCTGCCAAACCACGTCCAAAGAATGTACTGATTCGGCCTCTCGTACGATCAAAAAACTGGTTAGGGATCACAAGGTCAAGGGGTGGGTACTGTTCTTGAAGACTACCGACAGCACTAGCCGACAGGATCCACTCAACTCCGAGTGACTTAAACCCAAAAATATTCGCACGGAAATTCAATTCAGACGGCAGAAGGCGATGTCCAATTCCGTGCCTGGCAAGAAACACCACGGGTTTACCAGACAGAACTCCAGTAACATAGGGGGCTGACGGCTCACCAAAAGGCGTCTCGACCTTAATCTCCCTACGATCAATCAAATCAGGCATCTCGTAAAGACCGCTACCTCCGATTACTCCGATGCGAATCGTCATTCGAACTCCGCACCTTCCTGACGCTCACGTGCAACTCGTTCTTCTTTAAGCTCCACTAAAACGCCATGAGCGCTCGAAGGATGAATAAAAGCCACTAACGCACCTTCAGCACCCTCCCTCGGCTTTTCATCTATCAAACGAATCCCTCGCCCCTTCAAACGGGTGAGTGCCGCATTCAAATCATCTACTCGGAGTGTCAAATGATGAAGACCAGGCCCCCGCCGCGTTAATTATCTTCCTACATGAGAGTTCGGTTTCGGCTGCTCAAGTAGTTCAACAGCAGATTCACCGGCCGCCACAAAATGTACGCGAACACCTTGGGAAACGACTTCTTCAGTCGCCTTAATATCGAGCCCTAGAGCATCGCGATAGAAGGCTAAGGCTTCATTTATGTTTTCAATAGCAATGCCGATGTGATCCAATTCCACCTTCATGATGTTTTTCCCGTCCTAAGGGCACGCTCTATAATTTCATCCGCCGCTGAGTAAAGACTCAAATCACTCGTTTCAATACGATGAAGCATGTCATCGAGCTCACTCGGCCCAAGCAAATCTCTTTCGGCGTATTCGGAAAAACGCCGGCCTACTATCTCACGCAACCTCACCTTATAGTGAAGACGCCGACGCTTCGATGTGTGCTCCATGGATTGACCGCGAAACCTATCGATGGTCTCCAGAAGATCTCCTACGCCCTGACCTGACGTCGCTACACTAAGAAGCACTGGAGGACGCCATTCGTCCTCAGAAAACGACTGCAAAGCCAACATAGACTCAACCGACGCCTTGGCACGATCTGCACCATTCAAATCAGATTTATTAATAACAAAAACATCACCAATTTCCATAATACCGGCTTTCAACGACTGAACGTCATCACCTAATTGTGGCGCTAGAGTTACCACCACAGCATCAGCGGTACGTACAACATCAACTTCGTCCTGTCCAACACCAACCGTCTCAATGATTACAACGTCAAAACCTGCCGCTGCCATCACCAATGCAACCTCATCAGTAGTCCTCGTCAAACCACCTAAATAACCCCTAGTAGCCATACTTCGAATAAAAACGCCTGCATCCTCAGCATGAACTTGCATACGGACACGATCACCCAACACAGCTCCGCCAGTAAAAGCACTTGACGGGTCGATTGCAATAACCCCAACGGTCTTATCAGACGTCCTAAGCTCAGTTGTCATCTTCTCTACCAAAGTGCTCTTACCAGCTCCGGGGGAACCGGTAACACCTATACGGTAGGCACTGCCAGCCTCTGAAGAAAGGGCATGAACGAGTTCAGAACCAGCCTCATTCTCAATAACAGAAATCGCCTTCGCCAACGCACGACGGTCACCGGCCAGAACACGATCAACTAACGTGGTGTCGCTAGAATTCATACTCACCCGAAAACAGATTTTCAAGCCTTATGACAACAAAATACTAGAAACTTTTCTTCTAGGGCGCACACACACAAAACATGCCATGCGATCAATTCAGAACTGGACTGCGACTCTAATGGACCGGCTGGAGGGGGGCTATACCGCGAGCAGCTTGGGTCGTTCCAGAGCACCCACATCGGGAGCAACCTAGGTGGCGGTATTAAAAAGACACTAACCGACCCACTCCAGTTACGCCTGGACTACCGCGTCTTCAACCTAATCGGCGACCCGCTTCGCTCTTAACTCCAGCGCTCCTATGTATGCTGGATTAAACGTAAAATTCTAGCGAGCCATTTTTAGAAACTTAGTAACCACCGCGAACCGGCGTGGCAACCCAACGTTTCAGAAAGCCACACCGCTTCACGGTCGGTAACAATTACTGCCCAAAATCATTAACGAGGTCGAGATTCAGTAAATTCTGACCTCCTGCATAGGCCTCACTAAATTTCTTATAAAGAACTTGGACTTCCGTAGGAAAGGCCCCAGACAAGATCTGTCCAACAGCGTACTCGCCACCCGGAATCGCTGGGTCCATGACCATAACGTAGAACACGCTACCGCCGGGCCCAGGCTCTTTAGCTTTAAACGTCTTCCAGCCGGCAGCCAGTTCTCTGTGCTTGGGGTCCTCACTCTTATTGAGCGCCTCCTTCACCTTCCCCAGAATTTCTTCGAAATCTGCGGTGGCCTCAGCCTTAATCGGATTCAGAATCATCCCAGCACCAGCCGTGAACGTTCGAACTGGAGCATCATGAGCTTGAGCACCTGCGGCTGAAACAGCCAAACAAATAACCGCACCTACAAGCCCCTTCACCACGCGCCGGCGCACACACACCGACAAATTAAGAATCGAACCCATCCTACTCTCCTCCTTATCAAGGTCCCACACGTCGAGACTACCGTACTCTACCGTACCAGAACGTTAGACGAAAACACCCATTACCTCGTTGGCCAACAAAGTCCCGCGACGTGTCAGCCTCAGCCGGTTTATATCACGGGAAACTAGTCCAGCCTGAAGATGGCTAGACAGATCATCCCCATAGCGCCTCCAAACATCAACCCCATACTGTTTACGTATCGACTTGAGATCATCCCCTTCCGTGAGTCGAAGCCCGGTAATTAGAGCCTCTTCAACACGCTGATCGACATTTAGAACCCGATATCCGGCAACCAGGTCACCCCCAGATTCTACCAAGTCCACGTAGTCAGCTGTACCAGAAATATTGTGCCAACGTCTACCCCCCCTAGTAGAATGCGCTCCACAACCAAAACCGAGCCACTCGCCATCAATCCAGTATTTGAGATTATGACGAGACTGATACCCTTGAAGAGCTACATTGGAAAGCTCGTAACGCTCGTACCCAGCAGCCTCTAATTGATCGAATGCGCTTAAGTACATTTCTACTGCATCATCATCTGGCGCTAATGACCAAGCCTGACGCGCCATGATTTCTCGTAACGGGGCATTGGGATACAACTCTAACAGGTAAAGTGACGCATGCTCAGGTCGGAGCGTAAGTAGTGAGTCGATCGACTCACGTGGTTGAGTCACCGTTTGCTGCGGCAGCCACCACATTAGGTCGACCCTCACCGTATCGCCTGGACTGCTTAATGATTCCGCCCGAGCCGACAAAGTTCTTCATCTGAAAACGACTGTACTCCGAAACTCAACCGATTAACCCCCACCTCACGGTAGCCATCCAATCGCGCTGGAATTGCGTCTTCAGGATTAATTTCAAGAGTGACTTCTGAAACATCGCTCATTTGAAATACTCGACGACACGCATCAATCATTCGACCCACTTCAATCGGCGTCAACAACGAAGGAGTACCACCCCCGAAGTAAATAGTGTCAGCGTTCTCTCTAGCCCCACAACGTTCAATTTCGCGTATCACAGCTGTCACATAGCGGGTCTTCAGCGACTCCTCATACAAACCGCGATTGAAATTGCAGTAAGCACAAATAGCGCTACAAAACGGAACATGAAGGTACAACCCCAACGGTGCATCTGTCGCGTTAGTGAGTGACGTCATTAATCTCGACCAGCACGTCCACCTGGCCAACGGAGCTCAGGAGACCGTCCCCCTAGACCAGCACGTGCTTGACGGGAAAATTTTGAAGGCAATTTCTTAGGACGACGCTGGTTTTTCCACAGCGCAAGTAGATCTTCAGGGCCTGAGTTAGGCTCACGATGCCTATAGTCGGCACCATCGAACTCCACGAATTCGCACATCTCATACAACCGTGAATGCATCCGATAACCCACTCGAACAAAGAGAGAATCAGGATCAGTCGGATCCTCTTTCTCTTCATAGTTCGAAGTAAAAATCGTCGGACGTTTTTCACTATAACGACTGTTCACGATCAGGTTCAATGTTTCTTCAACCCACTCTGAGCTCTTCTCGGCGCCTATGTCATCAAGCACGAGCAAATCAGTATTAATTACTGGCTGAATGATGTCTGTCTCAGCGGTTCTAGCCACAGGATCATATGTGCTACGAATGAGACGTAACAACTCACGCACGTCATAAAAAAGCCCCTTGGCTCCACGAGCACTAATCACTTTTTTGAGAACTGCAACTGCCAAATGACTCTTGCCAATACCAGGCGGACCAACAAAAAACATTCCTCGCTCCACGACTGGAAAGGCCTCAGCAAATCGCCTGGCACGCTTAACAGCCTCAAGCAATCGCTCATTCGGATACGTAATAAAGTTTTCAAAATCGCAGTGCTCATAGCGACGACGAACATTCGCCTCACATAATAATTTCTCGCTCATGCTCTGACGCCAACAATCACAACGCCTTACACGACGCTCGCCATCGGCCTCAACCGGAGCCCATCCGGTCCCATCACATATTGTGCAAAGAAATTCCGCTGTCATAAGGCACGCGAAGGTCGTCTATCTCAACACCCCAACTCTTACTATTACAGCCACACCAACACGTAGGCTCAGCTGTACAGTCGCTCGCCGTCCATAATACACGATCAACAAGAAGACGAACTGACAGATTACTTCACTTGGCTGTTACGTGACTTTGAGGGTTTTGGCTGGTTGATGGCTCGAGTGCTCACGTTTGGGGCTTGGTCAGCACGAATCAAGTCGGCTGGACTCGACTTAACCAAGGCGGTACTCAACCGCTGTTCCCAATCACCAATGCCTTTGGCAAGTTCTTGTTTAACGTACCCCATAAACTCATTAACCTCTTGCTGCATTTGTTCTATCTTTTCTCGCATATTCAGAATAATCTCAACACCCGCAAGATTTACGCCTAGATCGCGAGTTAACGACAAGATGGTCTCGAGTCTCACAAGGTCTTCATCAGAATACAACCGAGTGTTCCCCTCAGTTCGAGAGGGCTTCAATAACCCTTCACGCTCGTAAAGTCGAAGAGTCTGTGGATGGATTCCGTACTTCTGAGCAACAGCACTAATCATGTAGTGCACATCACGTGACTGCGCCTTTGTTTTCTGCTCTACTCGCACATCAGTCCTACCTTAATCCCGCCTATAACGCCCTCCAAGAGCGTATATCGTAGGTGCTTCTGAATCAGTTTTTGAAATACACCCTAACATCCTCTCGATTAATGGCTCCAAATTCTCGTAAGAGATCTTTCGAGCGTTCGTCGAGAAGTGCTGGTAATACTAAGCTCACTTCGACAAGTAAATCCCCTCGCCCTTCACCTCGCCGAAGCGGTGCTCCTCGTCCACGAAGTCGAAAACGCTGCCCAGACTGCGTTCCAGATGGAATCCGAAGTTGCACTTGACCATCCAGTGTGGGCACCTCGATTCGTGACCCAAGTGCTGCTTCGTGAATCGCCAGCGGAACTTCGAGTACCAGGTCGTCATCCTCTCGACGAAATAGCGAATCCTCTGTAACGGCTACCTTTACGTACAAATCTCCTGACGAACCACCAGCACGCCCCGCATGTCCTTGTCCTGCGAGTCTCAGGCTTAAACCATTATCAACGCCAGCCGGAATTTGAACCGTAACTTCATCACTCCGCGCAGTTACACCCTCACATCCACATATTTCGCATGGTCGATACTTCAAAAGGCCTGTCCCCCGACACGGCGAACAAGCCTTTCTAAATACCATGTGGCCGCGTGCGCCCCCAATAACTCCAGCTCCCCGACAGTGGGGACATCGAGCATCGACAATCCGTATTACTCCACGTCCTTCACATTTTCCACAGCGAATTCGACGCATGACGGGCATCCGCAATCTGACACCCCGCATGGCATCCCTAAAACCAACGGTAACATTGTGATAGAGGTCCGCTCCATCTTCCGCCGACACCGCTCCCCCAGGCAAACGTCCACCGGAGAACATTTCTGAAAAAAGGTCCCCAAATGTCGTCGCTTGTTGCCCTTCTACAGCAACAGAAAAATCAAATCCTAGGAACTCGTAAGATTGCGTTGGGGAGGGGTCTTCTTTTGTGCCCATCGCATCGTACTCGCGCCTCCGATCGGGATCATTGAGAGTTTCATGAGCTTCAACAACCTGTTCGAAAATTGATGCAGCGGTTCGATCTCCGGGATTAATTTTTGGATGAAACTTCCGCGCCAGTCGGCGATAAGCCCGCCTGATCTCAGACGGGGTCGCTTCGGGTACTACTCCAAGAATTCGGTAGTAATCCATTTCAACTAAATTGGAAAGACAGCATGCCTACAGCGATACTATCATGGCGAACCGTTGGTTTTATTTGGACTTATCCTCATCAACGATCTCTGCATCAATAACGTCATCGGACTCCGTATCGGATGTCCCATCACTGGTCGATTTTCCTGAATCAGCAGCGGGAGCAGCATCTTGAGTTTGTTTGTAAAGAACTTCCGCAGCTTTGTGCTGAGCGGCGTTGAGCTGTTCTATTCCACTCTTCATTGCAACCGGGTCATTGGCCTCTATGGCCTTTTTGAGAGCCTCGACCGCTTCCTCTATTGGCTGTCGATCACTCTCAACTAGTTTGTCTCCAGCTTCTTTAAGCATCCGTTCAGCAGCGTAAACCACTTGATCGGCGTTATTACGAGTTTCGATCTCTTCCTTACGCTGCTTATCTTCCTCAGTATGTTGTTCGGCTTCCTTCATCATCCGGTCAACTTCTTCCTTAGAAAGACCGCTCGAAGCTGTAATGGTGATTTTTTGTTCTTTTCCAGTACCCATATCCTTAGCCGAAACATTAACAATACCGTTGGCATCGATGTCGAACGTAACCTCGATCTGCGGAACCCCACGTGGCGCTGGTGGAATGCCAACTAAGTGGAAACGTCCCAATGTTCTATTATCTCGAGCCATCGGACGTTCACCTTGTAGTACATGAACTTCAACGCTTGTTTGATTATCAGCAGCCGTGGAGAACGTCTCACTCTTACGCGTTGGAATGGTTGTGTTGCGCGAGATTAATGTTGTGAGCACACCACCCAATGTTTCGATGCCAAGCGACAGAGGGGTCACATCTAAGAGTAAAAGGTCCTTAACCTCGCCCCCCAACACACCCGCTTGCACCGCAGCACCAACAGCAACCACCTCGTCTGGATTTACACCTCGGTGAGGCTCCTTTCCAAACAGCTCCTTCACAACAGCCTGCACTCTTGGGATTCGTGTTGATCCACCAACTAAAACAACTTCATCGATTTCCTGCGGATCAACACCTGCATCAGTAAGTGCCTGGCGTGCGGGGCCAACCGTTTTTTGAAGTAGATCTTCAACGAGTGATTCGAATTTAGCACGCGTCAACTTCATCGAAAGATGCTTCGGCCCAGCTTGATCTGCAGTAATAAAGGGAAGGCTTATATCCGTTTCAATAACAGTTGATAATTCCATCTTCGCTTTCTCAGCTGCTTCTTTTAAACGCTGCAAAGCCATCCTGTCCTTACTCAAATCAATACCTTCGCTCTTCATAAAGTCACTAACAATCCAATCGATGACTCTTTGATCGAGGTTGTCTCCTCCCAAATGGGTGTCTCCATTAGTCGACTTCACCTCAACTACGCCTTCTCCCACCTCAAGTATCGATATATCGAATGTCCCGCCTCCGAAGTCATACACGGCAATAGTCTCGTTCTTCTTTTTGTCAAGACCGTAGGCTAGGGCTGCTGCCGTCGGCTCATTAACAATTCGCATCACTTCTAAACCGGCAATTTGCCCAGCATCTTTGGTGGCCTGTCGCTGTGCATCATTGAAGTAGGCCGGGGTTGTTATTACCGCCTTGGTGACAGGCTGCCCTAAATAGTCCTCTGCAGACTGCCGAAGTTTCTGCAAAATCATGGCTGAGATCTCCGGAGGCGGATAGTCTTTCCCGTCAGCCAAAACTTCTGCATCAGAGCTTGAATTACTCACGACCTTAAAGGGCACCATACTCATCTCTTCAGCAACCTCATCGTGCTTGCGCCCCATAAATCTTTTGATTGAGTAGATTGTATTTTCTGGATTAGTTACGGCTTGACGTTTTGCTACTTGCCCAACAAGCCGCTCTCCACCCTTCGCGAAGGCCACGACAGAAGGCGTCACCCGATTGCCTTCTGGATTAGTTATGACAACCGGCTCTCCGCCTTCCATAACCGCAACAACCGAGTTGGTGGTACCAAGATCAATTCCAATAATTTTGCTCATTACGATGTCCTCACAAATCGATTTTTCCCTCAAAAAACCAAGGCTATTAAGCCATAAATCTAATATCTAACAATAATGCAATTATAAAACCTTAGTCTATTATTGTCAATTATTATCATAAAGTACAACTTTTATCCCTCTCCATCTCATCTCTCCTGATCGCCAACTTTAAGCTGAAGGTTTCCCTTGGGGTAAAAACCATTTATTATTAGGGGGTTTCTGAAAGTGTCTCAACTTACCGAGCGAGAAGCCAACTAAAACGAGGCAAGCAGGGTGACCCCAAAAAAGATCACCAATCATCTCACTGGACGCGCTGGCCTTACTTTTCTATTCATCTCTGCGTCACTAACAGGAATCCTGAGCGGCCTGGTTTTCGCTTACGCCGAAGACCTTCCACAGATCACTGCACTTGATGACTACGCCCCCAACACCATCACACGAATCCACGCCCGCGATGGCGACATAATCGGTGAATTCGCAATCGAGCGCCGCTCAGTGATCGGCTTTGACGACATCTCCCCTCACTTACGAAACGCCATCCTCGCCGTTGAAGATGCACAGTTCAATAGCCACTTCGGTCTTAGCATGTCACGCATTGTCATCGCCGCACTTAAGGACATCGCTCAGGGGCGTCGTGCTCAAGGCGCGAGCACCATCACAC
>CAZQMT010000006.1:0-30192 GCA_964594555.1 uncultured Vicinamibacterales bacterium | reverse complement strand
GAGAATGTTGACCCGGCCCGCACGACGAATATCTATTCGGTGGACGGCAAGATCCTCCGGAAGTTCTGGGTCCAACGCCGTGAGCCGATTTCCTACGAGCAGTTGCCTCAAAAGGCGATAGACGCGCTGATCGCGACAGAAGACCAACACTTCTGGCGCCACTGGTGCGTGAGCATCCCGGACATCTTTCGTGTTGTTTTAAGAAACCTTTGGATCGAAGGCAGCCTCAAAGGGCACGGCGCGAGCACCATCACACAACAACTTGCTCGAAACCTAGCTGAGCTCGGCTTAAATCCTCGCGAAAAAACCTTCGAACGAAAGATCCGAGAGGCGATTCTCGCCCTGCAGATTGAGAAGCGCTACACAAAACGAGAAATCTTTACATTTTATTGCAACCAAATTTATCTCGGGCATGGAGCACACGGGGTAGAAGCTGCAGCCCATCTTTACTTCAATAAACCGGCCAAAGAAATAACGCTCGGAGAAGCCGCCACTATCGCTGCTCTAATCCAAGCCCCATCAAGACTAAGCCCATTTGTCAATATGGAACGTTCTCAACGTCGACGTGACTACGCACTTGACCGTATGGCCACTGAGGCCTTTATCACTCACGAAAAAGCTGCCGAGGCGAAACGAAGCCCTATCGTGATCTACGGACAGACACCAGAAAGAATGTCAATCGCACCCTACTTCGTGGAAGAAATTCGTAAAACCCTTGAAGCCACCTACGGCGCAAAGGCTCTTTATGAAAGTGGCCTTTCGGTCCATAGCTCCCTAGATGTAGCACGTCAGCGAGCTGCCAATAAAGCTGTCGAAAACGGCCTAAGACAACTCGACAAACGAAGGGGCTTCAGAAAACCGGCACGCAATCTCATCCGTGAAGAACAAGACCTTACAACGTTTGTCGAACCAAGTTGGACACAACCACTAGAGCCAGGGAAAATCGTCCCAGCCATAGTGCTTAATGTTAATAAAGAGGCGGCCCAGTTAAAAATTGGACAGTACCAAGCTGAACTCACTGGTCATGGATTCACCTGGACCCGCCGCAAATCGCCAAAACAATTATTTGAAGCCGGAGATCTATTACAAGTCAGAATTGAAGAAGTAAACGAACAAGCCCAGACGGCCGAAGTGACCCTCGAACAAACCCCACTAGTCGAGGGCGCACTCATCGCGATCGAAAACCGAACAGGACACGTGCTCGCGATGGTAGGCGGCTATGACTTTGACCGTAGTAAATTCAACAGAGCCACACAGGCGCTGCGCCAACTTGGCTCCACATTCAAGGCGATTCTCTACTCGGCAGCGATCGATAGCGGCTACACCTCAAGCTCGATCATTATTGACGAACCGGTTACATATGATCTTGGCCCCGAACAACCTCCTTACGAACCCGCGAACTACGACAATGAATTCGTCGGACCAATCACTCTTCGGCGTGCCCTCGAAAAATCTCGCAACGTTCCAGCAGTAGCGGTCATGGCAGAACTCGGTCCAGAATCAGTTGCAACCTACGCACAGCGATTTGGATTCTCCTCACCCTTACCCCCAGTTCTCTCACTGGCGCTCGGTTCAGGTGAAACCTCCCTACAAGAAATCACAAGCGCTTACTCCGTATTCCCGAATCAAGGAGTCCGAATGCGTCCGTACCAAATCTTAAAGGTCACGGATCGAGAATCCAAGGTATTGGAAGAAAATCATCCTGAACCCCACGATGCGATTCGCCCTGACACCGCATTTATTCTTACCAACCTACTTAGAGGCGTCGTTGTACGTGGCACAGCTATTAGAGCAGGTCAAATCGATTGGCCATTAGCTGGAAACACAGCCACCGTAGACGACTTCACCGACGCATCGTTCATTGGATTCGATCCGGACATTACCGTCGGAGTGTGGGTGGGTCACGATGAGAAGAAACCTCTCGGACCAAACGAGGAAGGTGCACGAGCGGCACTACCAATTTGGATCGAATTCATGAAAGCGCACATAGAACTCAAGAACGAACGCCCAGAATTTTCAACGCCAGGGAATATTATATTTCTCCGAATCGACGGTGAAACCGGTGACGTGTCCGACAAACCATCGCGCGGCACCATCACCGAAGCATTCATCGCCGGCACAGAACCAAACGTATTGTTCTCACGCTAAGGAACCCTCTTCTTACGCGAGCAATCTCTTCAGGCAGTACGTTAGCCCTCCAACTGCTTACCACCACGCGCTTTCTCCATCAAGTAAAGCTTTATGAAACCATCGATGTCGCCGTCAAGAACGCGGTTAACATCACCTACTTCCTCTTTAGTGCGATGATCTTTCACTATCTGGTATGGGTGGAGAACATAACTTCGAATTTGACTCCCAAACGCAATCTCTTTCTTTTCACCTCCCAGTTGATCCAGCTTCGACTGCTGCTCCTTCATGCGAAGATCATAAAGTCGACTACGAAGCACCTTCATCGCAGCGTCCCTATTACGATGCTGAGAACGTTCATTTTGACATGAGACTACTATGCCCGTGGGATGGTGAGTAATGCGAACAGCAGAATCAGTCACATTAACGTGTTGCCCTCCGGCACCACTCGAACGATAGGTGTCAATACGAAGATCTTGATCATCAATGTCAACTTCAACATCATCTGGCATTTCTGGCCATACAAAAACAGATGCGAAAGATGTGTGACGTCGAGAAGCCTGATCAAAAGGAGAAATACGAACGAGCCGATGTACTCCAGCCTCAGCCAGAAGCAAACCATAAGCGTAATCCCCAGACACCGTTAAGGTCACGTTTTTAATACCCGCTTCATCACCAGGCTGTTGATCGATTACCTCAGCGGAGAAACCACGCCTCTCAGTCCACCGAAGATACATCCGAAGCAGCATCTCGGCCCAATCTTGTGACTCAGTGCCCCCCGCACCTGGATGAATCGCTAAAATGGCATTCTTTCGATCATGCTCAGCCCCAAGCATCTTCGAAGTTTCAGCACTCTCAACTTCTTCAGCCAAAGTGTCAAGTAAAGACACCAGCTCATCACCGACAGCCTCACCATTAGTTGCCCAGTCAACCAGGACCTCGAGATCTTCACTTTTTTGACGAAGTGAAGTAATTAGCCGCAGATCTTTTTCTAATCTGTGACGCTGCTGCAGTACACCCTGCGCCTTAGCCGGATCTTTCCAAAACTCAGCCCCGCCCACTTGACGCTCGATTTCTTCGATTTTTTTCTCAGGACTTGAAGCCTCAAAGATAGCCCCGGAGATCGGCTGCACGCTTAACAAGATCTTGATATCTTCGTACCTGTTCATCAAATACCATCGCCATGTTATCTCCCTTACATAAACGCCTTACCATTAAAGGCAATCAGCCAGAACATGCTTTTAACCCGACTTCATGCTTCTCTTTCACACGCACCTGCCGATACCTTAGATTCATATATTCCGTACCACAAGTACAGCCACTACTGCCAAGAAAGTTATCACTGAGCACAAGTAGGCGAACAAATCGCCAATAATCCCGTACACCGTCATGCCATTTAGCAACATCACGTCTCCAACTGTCGTATCACGCTCAAAAATTCTTGTACGTGAATCTACCTGGCCGTACGGATCAATAATGCCACTAATCCCAGTGTTAGCCGCCCGGATAAGATAACGTCCCTGTTCTATGGCACGCATAGATGCCTGCTCGAAATGCTGATACGGCGCCGACGAAGTACCGAACCAAGCATCATTCGTAATAGTTGTCAACAACTCACTACCTGCGAGGACAAACTCACGAATCAGACCAGGATACACAACCTCGTAGCAAATGGCTGTACTGATTGAGTGGCCTTCAACAGGAAAAACGACAGGAACACTACCCGCTGAAAAATCTGCAACACCTTCAACAAGTGGTTCTACAAAGAAAAGGAGCTTCCTAAAAGGCACAAACTCACCAAACGGTACAAGATGGATCTTTCGGTAAACCGCCTCTGTCTCACCGCTCGGTCCTAACAAGAATGCCGCATTGTAGTACTTTACCTCAGAGGCGATCTCTAACTGGTCACTGCCAAGTAGTATTGGAATCCCTGTTTCTCTGACGACATCCCGAACGGCAGTAGCCCCACTGTAATCTGCTTCAAAAGAAAACGGAGTCGACGACTCAGGCCAGACAATGAGTTGTGGATCATGCCTCGCCGCAGCACGAGTCATAAGCAGATAAGTATCTAGAATCGACTCTCGCATATTCAGATTCCATTTGTCAGCCTGCGATATATTCCCTTGGATAAGTGCGACTCGGATAGGACGACCATTCACCAACAACGCTTTCGATGCAATCCGATATTCACCCCATGCTGCAACACCTAATACGCTTACCAATGCCAAAATCAGTGGCGCAACTCGACGCCAACGTACTTCATACATCGCATAGACGAGCGAAGCGTTCACAAACGCCACAACAGCTGAGAGCCCATAGACACCGAAGACACTCGCTAGTTGCGCCACAGGCAATACCGTCGTCTGACTATAGCCAAGTAAAACCCAAGGAAACCCACCGAAAAAATGAGCGCGTGCCAATTCAGTCGCTACCCAAACAGGCGGAAACAACATTAAACCGTATAAACCGAGCACATGAATGAACCAGCCGACCAAAACTATGCAGAGAACAGGAAATAAAGCTAGATACGCCACAAGTAAGGCGTTAAGAATCACCCCCACCGCCAGGCTAACTCCACCGAAGGTAACCATGACATCGGTCACCCAGTAGAGAGTGCCTCCTAAATAATTTCCGCCAGTCACTATACCTAGCCACCATGCACGCCCGATGGCTTAGCCAGCTCGACATGAGACCTTGCTTTCATCTTTTAGTAAGGCGACAAGGGTAGGCACCAACGCGACCCAACCCAGTATCGGATAACCGAACTTTGGAAAGCTGAGAGTGAGTAAGACGCCAGAGATAAGGGCTAACACCCCTTGATGAAATGTCAACTTTTGCGCTAAAGTCTCGAAAAAATATTAAGACAAGCTCACAATTCAGGCGATGAATAAACCATCGTTCTTGAAGCTACCGAGTAATCCAGGGCTTAAGTTTCTCTTCAGTTTCGAGACGCCGGACAACCTCTTGAGCTTTTTGTCGATCAAGGTAACTTCCAACTCGAACACGGTAAATCTGAGCGGGTGATCCTGGAGTCGGACCGAGCACATAAGCTGGGTATCCCCGCCTAGAAAGTCGTTCAACGATCGCCTCTGCCTGCGTTTGATCACGAAGTGCCGCCACCTGAACAGCATACCCTCGACTTGGCTCTACCGACGAAAACTTACTCGCTAATTCATCAGACGAACGCGCTACAGCCGTACCAACCGCTGACAGTGAAGTCGAAGTATCGTTGCTAAATTGCTCCATCCCTGTCAAGTCAGAATCCCTACCGCCTGACGAACCCCCGATCACTTCTTCCCGGGACTCAAGTCTCCCATGATAGGTAAGCCTGGTTCCTCGACTACCACCAGATATTTGTTTGTCATCTGGAATACCACTTATCTCAGATTCAGAAATCCCAGCATCGAACACTTCCTTTAGAACCTCGCTGACTGCACCAAGACTGCTCTCGGCCACTTCACGAGAAACACCAGCATGCTCGTTTGATGGCTTTGGATTCTCGGCAAATGCCGACCTAGTCACTAACTGCGCCCTAACTCCCCGTCCTACTAACACACCACACAGAAAGATCACCACAGAGACAAGAGTGGTAGCAATAAATAAAAAGACCAGCTGCTTGCCACTCAGGTGAATCTCGCGGAAACCCTCATTCGATGTCCTTCTGGTCATCTAAATGAGTCCCCTTTCGTCAGCACGTCCCGGCGCCCACACCACCACACGTGAATGATCTTCTAAGACTCAGCGGACTTGGTATCTATTGACTGCCCTTTCGTTATCAAATTCATCAACTCAATGGGCAATGGAAAAACAATCGTAGAACTATTCTCTGAAGCAATTTCCGTCAAAGTTTGTAAGTAACGCAATGTAATTGTGACCGGCTCCGAAGCGATGATAGTCGCAGCCTTCGAAAGCTTTTCGGAAGCCATGAATTCACCTTCTGCATGGATGATCTTAGCACGCTTTTCTCTCTCTGCTTCCGCCTGCCTCGCCATCGCACGCTGCATATCCGGAGGCAAGTCAACATGCTTGACCTCCACAGACGACACCTTAACACCCCAAGGATCAGTATGCTGGTCTAGAATTTGCTGGAGCTGTTGATTGAGTCGTTCTCGTTCAGAAAGTAGCCCGTCAAGCTCTACTTGCCCAAGGACACTCCGAAGAGTCGTCTGAGCCAATTGTGAAGTTGCATAATTGAAGTTTTCAACTTCGACGATCGCTCGTCTCGGATCCATGACACGGAAGTAAATCACAGCATTAACTTTCACGGAAACATTGTCTCTAGTAATCACATCTTGAGGAGGCACATCCATGACAATAGTCCGAAGGCTCACCCTGACCATTCGGTCAATCGGCGCGAACACAAGAATCACTCCAGGGCCTTTCGGGGTTTCAAGCAACTTCCCTAATCGAAAAATCACCCCTCGCTCATACTCCGCCAGAATCTTAAACGAACTCATTAAGTAAACCACGACAATCACTAAAAACATCATGGGCGGTGAACCATCCATTACAATTCTCCTTGCGCAACATGGCCATCGTTTGACCGAGAACCAATTCGACGCACTGTAACTGTTAACCCTTTTACACCAACAACACAGACCATCTCTCTCTCTTCTACGATTTCATCAGCCGTAGCAGTCCAAATCTCACCGTGAGTGTAAATCCGACCCTCTTGGCCTGGAGTAATTCTCGTGATCGCATGACCCGACTCACCAATCATTCCTGCAGAGCCCGTTACGGCTTCACGCTTTTGTGAGCGTAGAGCAAGCCTCGCCAAGAAGAAACATATAGCCCCAAGCGCTAACGTCACTGGAAGTATCAAACCAAGCCCAACACGAAGCTCTGGTATCGGCGAGTCAAACAAAATAAGAGACCCAAAAACAAGGCTCACTATACCGCCGGTTGCTAGTAAACCAAATCCCGGCACCTGTAACTCCATAACGAATAGCCCGAGACCAAGAACAATTAACATCAACCCTACGTAATTCACTGGAAGAATCTGAAATGCAAGAGCAGCAAGAAGCAAACACACTCCTCCCACCACACCAGGCACAATCCCACCTGGGTTCCACAACTCAATTGTTAAACCTAATGTTCCGAGGCTAAACAGCAAGTAAGCAATTTGAGGGTGGGCTATGGCACTCAATACTCTCTGGAGCCAATTCATAGACACAGTTTCGACAGTTGCCCTATCCGTACGAAGCACCACTGCCTCACCATCGAAGCGCCTAATCTCTCGTCCATTCAGCTTGTCTAGTAAATCGTTCACATCGGTTGCAATTACATCAATCAGAGGGGGAGTCGCACCAAGCGCCTCCTCTTCTGTAAATGACCGGCTCTTAGTTACGGCCTCCTCAGACAAAAGAACATTCCGACCACGCTGACTCGCCACAGACCTCGCGTAAGCAGCCATATCCGAAGCAGCCTTTTTGGCCATCGTCTCATCCATTTTCTGACCATCACCAGAAACTGGATGAGCAGCTCCGATATGCGTTCCTGGAGCCATAGCAGCCACATCGGCAGCTATCGTCAAAAGAAAGCCAGCCGAACTTGCTCGCGCACCACTCGGACCGACGAAAACAACAACCGGGGTACGTGCTGCAATTATGCGCGTATTAATCAAACGAGTAGAGTCAACCAACCCTCCCGGTGTTCGAAGTGTAAAAACTACTAGATCAGCACCAGAAGTATCAGCCTGTTCCAGAACCTGTATCATAAAATCGGCAGAGACCGGATGAATGATTGATTCAACTTCAGCCGAATATACAAGCGGCCTTTCCATTGACTGAGCGAAAAGCTCTGTTTTCAAAACCTCTACTGCCATGCCAAGGCCGCCACCCAGCACCACTGTCAAGCTGATCGTTAGTCGCCAAAATGGCGCGATATAAGTCCGCATGATCGTCTCGAAGGTAGTCGAGCCTGAACTCGCTGTCAACGTAGTTTAGGTAAAGCTTGAAAGTATAGAGATCTCAGTCAAGAGCATGTTAATCCACCACTACTGACACAAGGCATACTTCGTCCCCTCTAGCGCAGCAGCCATCTACTTGCGCCTTCGCACTAATATCCAAGAAATTCATTACTCGCTCAAGCACAATGACATAAAACACGCACAGAGGTTTCTCTACAACGCCACGTATACTACAAAAAGGCGATCCATGTATTTCAAACAGAGCCGAATCACGCTTTACCTCCACCATAGCTCTACTTTGATTGTCGATTTTTTTAACCAAAGAACTGCACAACTGAAGAACAACTCGAACCCGCCATCGCACCGGCAACATACACGCCACGGAACGAGTAAAGCCTGATATATCCTCGATAAAACTTTGCGCAACATGTTCACCTGCACGACACATAACCAAATCGTAGTCGTCACCCTCTTTCCTAAGGAAGCTCAGCACCGCTAATATCTGCGGCGACCCGACCGTGCCTCGAAACAGATCGAAGGGGCGCAACCAATTTTCATAAAATTCGAGACGCAAAGGCAGCAATTCGGCTATCGCTTGGTGTAGGCTTGCCGGAAGCAATCTTTCGTTTTTTGTCCTTTTCATGATTTTGGTATGTCACGAACAATTCAACAGCGAGTCAAGAGCCAGATGTGCACCGCCGCAATCTTAGCCGGAGGACACGCCAGGCGGCTCAGAAACACAGATAAAGCCAAACTGCTCGTCGGTGGTGAAGCCATCATTAAACGAGAAATTCGTGTACTTCATGATGTCTTCACCGTCCCTCCGTGTATCATCACCGACAATCCAAGGCGCTACACCGAAACCGGGCTCACGATTCTGACTGACCATATACCCAATACTGGAGCACTCGGAGGATTGTATACGGCCGTAGTAACAGCACCAGAAACCCGGGTCCTGGCGGTCGCTTGCGACATGCCTTTTCTCAGCGCGCCATTTTTACGATATCTCTTATCCATAGAAACACATGCCGATGCCATAATTCCAAGAACCGAAGTGGGCTACCATCCACTGTGCGCAGTATATTCACACAGGTGCGAAGTAAAAATTCACCAAGCACTCAAGGCTGGTAACCTTGTGATTAAGAACCTGTTGAACAAAATTGACATCCATGAAGTTGGACCCAAAAAAATAGCTCAATACGACCCATTTGACGCGATCTTACTAAACATTAACACGCCACATGACTACGAACACGCGAGGTCACTTGCCCCTATCATCGATAAAAAAACATCAAAGAACTCGACAGCCGAAAGAATTTCTTAGAACATACAGCCCGAATGGCTTAATCTCCATCCAACGGCAACTTAAAAAATGACCCTACACCTACATAGTCAGCTACGCAGTGCAATCCTTCATACAGTAACGCGCGTCTACGGGTTGGATGCTGACTCCCTACCTGCACTTGTAGTGGAGTATCCACCAGACCGAAAGCTCGGCGACCTATCATTTCCCTTGGCCTTTGAACTCGCCCGCCGTCTCAGAAAAGCCCCAAAAAAAATCGCCGGGGAAATCGTTGCTTCTCTCGAACCCATTGAATACGTCGACCATGTAGAAGCTTCAAAAAACGGCTACATTAATTTCTATTTTAATCGAAAAAAATTTCTACTCGAACGCTTAAAACCTACCTCTCTAATCGCTACAACCGAACCAAGCTTGATCCCTATAAAAACGATCGTCGAGCATACAGCCATTAACCCGAACAAAGCCGCTCATGTCGGACACTTGCGAAATGCAACTCTTGGCGACACACTCGTGCGCCTACTCCGACACCAAGGCCATCCTGTTGAAGTACAAAACTACATCGACAACACCGGTGTACAAGTAGCAGACGTGGTGCTTGGATTTCAGGCCATAGAAAACCTCGACTTAAAAGACGTAAAAAAACTCTCAGAAACAACGCGTTTCGATTACTACTGTTGGGACCTCTATGCAAAAGTCACCACTTGGTACGATAAGAGTAAAGATCGCCTAAAAAACCGTGCCCGCACACTACACAACATTGAGAACGAAGACAACGTCGACGCCCCGATGGCAAAATTCATTTCCGAACGGATCGTAAGATGCCATCTCAAAACAATGGCCAGAATAAATGTGGGCTACGACCTTATCGCCTGGGAAGGTGACATCCTGAGCCTTAAGTTTTGGGCAAAAGCCTTTGACATCCTCAAGCGCTCTGGCGTCATCTTCAAACAAAACAACGGCAAGCTCTCTGGCTGTTGGGTCATGCCTATCGATGACACCTCTACCCCAGAAAAAACAGCGGCTAAAGATACATACTCCAATAATCACGGAGATGCTTCAATCACAGCAACGTCATCAACTCATGACGAAGAACCAGTTGACGAAACCCAAGAAAAGGTCATTGTTCGATCGGATGGAACCGTAACGTATGTCGGAAAAGACAACGCCTATCAATTTTGGAAATTCGGCCTACTCGGGAAAGATTTTAACTATAAATCACTAGATGTCACGTTTAATGATGGTCCTCTTTGGTCCACATCTGCATCTCCTCCCCCCCCCTCGAACAACAACACCGTTCCGCCTCACTTCGGATCAGCATCTCGTACCTACAACGTAATTGATACCAGGCAGGCTTACCTTCAGAAGCTATTGCAGCAAGCTCTACGCGCTATGGGCCACGAAGAGGAGGCACGACGATCAATTCACTTCTCTTACGAAATGGTTGCCTTGTCACACACTACAGCGAGAGAACTTGGTCTAGAGTCAGAGGTCCCAGGACGACCTTTCGTTGAAGTGTCTGGCAGAAAGGGTTTCGGCGTAAAGGCAGATGACTTATTGGATAGAATGCTCGAAAAAGCCCGCACTGAAGTGGCGACACGCAACCCCGATTTGACTACTGAGAAATGTACTCAGATCGCGAGGATGATCGCAACAGCCGCCATTCGGTATTTTATGATTAAATTTTCTCGTGGCCGAGTCATCGTATTCGACATCGACGAAGCCCTCAGCTTCGAAGGTGAAAGCGGCCCCTATATACAGTACGCACTAGTGCGCGCCAACAACATCCTTAAGAAACTGCAACAACGTACAGGAGAGAACGAAACAGATATTGCCCAAGCGCTCCCGAACATCGCCCCCTCTACCACCGACCTAGGGCACGAAGGGAATGAAGCCTGGGACCTGATCGTCGAATCTTCACGACTCGACGAAATTGTCGACCAGTCAGTTCGTACACTCGAACTCTCTGTGCTCGCCAAGTACGCTTTCGGCGTAGCACAACAATTCAATGCTTTTTACCACCGGTTCCCAATCATCAACGAACCTGAAACAGAAATCCGCTTGTACCGAGCAGCCACCGTAAGCTACTTTAAGACTCAGATGACCCGAACAATTTCACTTATGGGATTTGAAACTCCAACAAGGATGTGAAGAAATCCGTTCGAAATCACAACACTGAAGCGCGAAACGACAAGAACACTTCAAGATCATATAAACCAGTACGCTGGCCATGTCATCCTAATACCGCATCAGCTCTTTCACTATTCTGGCGATAGCTGCGGCAACTCAAACTTTTCACGAAGCAATCTACTACAACAGGCCTCAAGGGAACGTCCAAACGCCTCTTCTGGCATTCGCATCCGGAATGGCTCAAGCTCAATCTCCGCTTCTTCGCAAATTACTGAGAGTTGTTCTGAGTTCAGAGAATCCCTTACAGCGCGAACTAATTCTTCGTCAAGGATCGACAGGCGATCAATAACCTCACGACGTTTCTCTCCACGGATTTGAGATGCGTCCACTCGAAACGAACGGAGCTCTTCCACTACAAGCCCAATACGCGCATCAAGATCTTGATGCGCAGAAAAGTCTCTGGGCCGTGACGTTAATCGTTTAATTGACCGATCAATATGAACGGACAAATTCAACTTCTTTCGAACATCTAAAACAACTGAGTCATCGCCATCTGTTTCCTTCTCAGAGGGACCTCCAGAAACACCAACTGCACGACACCAAGCATCGAATGTCTCGAGTATGTCGGCTTCACAAAATTCAATACGTACTGGACGCCGACGGCCTCCCCGCGCATGATAACGTTCAACATAACGATCGATCCCACGGAATGCGACCTTAAGAGGCACTCCTCTTTTAGCCCAGCCACAAACTTGTGCGAACGATGGACCAGCTATACGGATCAGATGGCCACCGTTTTTATGACACAAATGGGCTTCAAGTTCCCTACAATAACTCGCCTGATCCATTTTTACTGGCGTGACCAAGACAAATTCCGTTCCCAAATAATCCGCAATCCATGCAAAGTAAGATCGCTATTTACTGTCTCAAATACGCCCGTCTCTTCAGCAATTAACTGAGCTATCCCTCCCGTCGCGATGCACGTTGCATGTTCGCTAATCGGACTCGAAGCGCCAGCGCCTTTTGCAAGCTCAGAACGCATCCGTTTGACAACCCCCTCAATCATAGAAATTTGACCAAAATAGAGTCCTGATTGCACAGAACCTGTGGTCGTTCGTCCAATAACAGTCGAAGGACGCCTAATCTCAACTCGAGAAAGAAGCGCCGTTCGCTGAAATAAAGCATCGGCTGAAATCTGAACTCCAGGACATATCACCCCGCCGAGATACTCTCCCGCGACAGAAATTGCATCAAATGTCGTAGCAGTTCCAAAATCTACAACAATGACTGGAGTGCCACGCTGCCGACCATACAGCTCAAAAGCAGCCACACCATTTACTAGTCGATCCGCACCAACTTCCGCTGCGTTTTCATAAAGAACAGCAATGCCCATTTGTTCACCTGATTCGACCAACAATACGTCACTTTGAACGTAATTTCTTACCATCTCAACGACTGCACCTGTTAGCGGAGGAACGACCGAACATAAGATAACTGCATCGATTTTTTCAATATCGATCGTCCGATTCTTCAGCATATGTAGCACAATCACGCCGAGCTCATCTGGAGTCCGCTTACCGTGAGTTGACAAACGCCAACTCGCCGCCAGTGTCTTTTCTGAAAAAACACCAAACACGATGCTCGTATTTCCAACATCAATCGCGAGTAGCATACTTATTCGCATCCATGACGAACCATACAAATCTTAAATCTTGAACTAGTTGCGTTAGCTCCAAATTAGCTCGCCACTAATAAATCGTTCAGTCTCATGGCCAATTCTAATTAACAGAGCACCATCATCGTCAATCCCCGCTGTCACGCCCTCACGAAACCCAACCGCATCTTTCCATCGAACGACCACACCCCTAGCCAAGGGAGACAACTCACGCCAACGATCTAAAATCGACGCAAATCCGTCACTGCTGAATCTTGTGTACCAGTTTGAAAGAGACGCTAAAATTTCAACTAATAACTCTGTACTATCCACAGGCCGCCCTAATTCTGTTTCAAGGGACCCCGCAACAGTGGCCAACTCTTTCGGGAATTTTGTCTCGTGCACATTGAGACCAAAACCCACAACAGCGTAGTCCAAACGTCCAGCTACAGTGGAAGCCTCAGTGAGTATCCCAGCCAATTTTCGAGGGTAGTTTTTTTCTGAAGGATTGAAACCATTCCCCTGAATCACAACATCATTAGGCCACTTGAGCTCAACTGGTAAACCCGAAACTAATCGAATCGCTTCCGTTAACGCAACACCTGCCATCAACGTCAAGCCAGGCGTCAACTCCAGGACTCTATCGCCGAAATTCAAAGACGTGTCACGAAATTCGAATTCTTTAAAGACCACAGAGACGTACAGGCCAACACCTGGAGGTGAAAACCAAGATTTACTTTCTCGACCTCGACCAGAAATTTGAGTTTCTGCAATAACCGTAGTTCCATGCTCAGCACCAGCACGCGCCATTTGTAAGGCAACGTCATTAGTCGATTCCAGTTTCGTAAAGTAATAAACCTGCTCTCCAAAAGCTCCAATTCTTTCCTTTGACAAGGACAGTGCCCGGCCAAGTAGCGGGGGAGGAAACGCCGACTCAGCCAACAGCTCAGACATGTAGTTACCTAACCTCCTCCATCTCAAAACTGATGTCAGAAGCTTCAGCAGAATGCGTCAAGGCACCGACAGACACATAATCTGCCCCAACAGTCGCTAACTCCGGCATGTTTTTCAGTGTTACGCCACCAGAAATCTCAATCGCCGCCAACCCCCTACTCCGCTGAACAGCTTCTCTAATATCTGGAACAGACATATTGTCAACCAAAATTCTCGTCGCACCATTCTCAAGCGCACAATCTAGCTCGTCTAGAGTCTGTACTTCAATCTCAATAGGTAATGCAGGTTTAGCAATCTTCATTCGACGAAGTGCTTCAGCAACACCTTTGGCTAATTTAATGTGATTATCTTTAATGAGAATACCTTCACTAAGACTACCACGATGATTCTTTCCTCCACCTACCCTGACCGCATACTTTTCCAACACACGAAGATTCGGCGTGGTCTTTCTAGTGTCGAGCACAATAATCGCTCCTCCAGCAGCTTCTACAAAATTACGGCTCAACGTCGCAATACCAGACATACGTTGGAGAAAGTTCAGTGCGGAACGTTCTGCCGTTAATAGAGCGTTGGCGGCACCAGACACATCAGCAACTCGATCGCCAGGCTGACATCGATCACCATCAGCACACCGGAAACCGAATGAAACCTTCGAGTCGAGCTGGCGGAATGTTTCAGCAGCAACCGCAAGTCCAGCCAAAACGCATGGCGACTTTACGACCAGACTCCCCTTCGCAGAGAGATTCACTGGCACCGTCGCGGCAGTCGTCACATCTCCCCCCCCAACGTCTTCCTCTAGAGCGCGTCTCACGATCTCACGATAGAGATCAGGATTTAAAGTTGTACGTATCGATAAGCTCATGACTCCATTTCCTGAAAGATACGTTCATAACGCTCTTGTTCGAGGGTCAGATTCTTGGCCTGCACTCGCGTTTCAGCAACAACATTCGGATCGGCTCGCTCAAGAAACTGAGAGTTCGCTAATCGATTGTCAATGCTTGACTTCTGTTTCGCGATCCTTTCAAGCTCCTTTAGAACACGCGCTTTCTCTTCTTGGCGATTCACAATCCCCACTAGCGGAATGTGAATCTGAAAGTCACGGACGACACGCCTTACGGTGTCCGGACTATGAGGAACATTTTTAGAAAATTCGAGCGCCTCAAGACGAGCTAGTCGACGTACATGCTTAATCTGATCAGAAAGGAGGTCACGCTGCTCAAAATTAGCACTTTCAATAATAACCTTTAACCGTTTCGATGGCGGCACTCCGCGTTCGGCACGTGCCGTCCGTATGGCTGCAATAACCTCCTGTAATACCGACACTTCGCTTACTGCCTTTTCATCGTGCCAATCATCACGGGGAGCTGGAAACTGCGCCGAGGTAATAGTCTTCTTATCCTCCAAACGACGTGGAATTTTCTGCCAAACTTCTTCCGTAATGAAAGGCATGAAGGGATGAAGCATCCGAATTAACCGGTCATGAACTTCGACTAAAACAGCAAGAGTAGAATCTCGACCCGGCGCATCTTGTTCAAGATTCTGCTTAACGAACTCTAAATACCAATCAGCATATTCATGCCAGAAAAAATGATACAACCGGTCTGCTGCGACATCAAAACGATACGAGCCAAGAGATTTATCAAGCTCAGCAGACAACTGATTCACGCGATGAAGAATCCATCGATCAACTAGACCGAGAGAACTCCAGTTCGGCATAATTGGCCGACCTTGAATTCCGTCTAAGTTCATAAACACGAAACGTGAAGCATTCCAGATCTAATTTACAAACTGACGATAACCGGTTAGACGCCCTTGGGAGAGAGATATATCCATTCCAGGTGAAGCCAGTGCAGCAAGAGTAAAGCGGAAAGCATCCGCTCCTATTTCGTCAATGACGTCTAGAGGATTAACAACATTTCCACGGGACTTACTCATTTTCTGTCCGTGCGAATCTCGAACGATCGAAGTTATATAAACATCACGGAAAGGCACATCACCCGTAAACTTCAATCCGATCATAATCATCCTAGCGACCCAGAAGAAAATGATGTCAAAGGCCGTAATCATTAAATCAGTAGGATAAAATCGACCAAGATCAGAAGACTTTTCTGGCCAGCCCATCGTGCTGAATGGCCAAAGTCCAGAACTAAACCAAGTATCCAGGACATCTTTATCTTGCCGCAATACACCGCCACAAGCGCACACTTCTGGTATTTCTTCAGCTACAATCGTCGCTGAACACTCATCGCAGTACCAGGCTGGAATCCGATGCCCCCACCACAACTGTCGTGAAATACACCAGTCATGAATATTTTCCATCCACTCAAAATAAGTTTTTTCCCAATTCTCAGGCACGAAACGAATTCGACCATCTCTAACAGCAGCAATAGCCGCGTCTGCTAGTGGCTTGACCTTGACAAACCACTGAGTAGACACAAGAGGCTCAACCACATTGCTACATCTCTGACATCTACCAATGGCGTGGAAATGATCTTCTGTTTTAACGAGTAAACCATCTGATTCAAGCTTCGCAACTAACGCAGTTCGTACATCGAAACGATCTCTACCCGCATAAGGCCCCGCCTCAGAGGTCATCCTACCGTCCTCATCGATCACCATCACTTGCGGTAAGTTATGCCGAAGTCCAAGCTGAAAATCATTCACATCATGGGCTGGTGTAACCTTCACAGCTCCTGTCCCAAAGGCCGGATCGACAAAATCATCTGCCACAATCCGCAGCTCACGACCAACGATTGGAAGTCTCACGCGTTCACCAACCAAAGACTGGTATCGAGAATCATTAGGGTTCACGGCTATCCCCGTGTCTCCAAACATTGTCTCTGGCCTTGTCGTAGCAACTGTCACCCCTTGGTCTCCATTCACACACGGATAGACGATGTGGTAAAGGCTACCTTGAGTTTCTTGATGATCTACTTCAAGGTCAGACAGAGCGGTACGACAACGTGGACACCAATTAACAATGTATTTATCCCGATAAATCAATCCCTCATCGTAGAGAGACACAAAGACCCTTCTAACTGCACGTGACAAAGTCTCGTCGAGAGTAAACCTCTCCCGAGACCAGTCAACAGACGAACCTAATTTACGCATCTGCCCAGTGATGTCTCCGTGGCTCGTCTTTACCCATTCCCAAACACGGGACTCGAACTTCTCTCGTCCAAGATCGTGACGGCTCTTCCCTTCTGACGAGAGTTGTTTTTCAACAACATTCTGCGTGGCAATGCCGGCATGGTCCGTACCTGGCAACCACAGTACGTTTCGTCCTCGCATTCTTTGCCACCTGGCCACAATGTCCGGAAGTGTCTGGTTTAAAGCATGACCAATGTGCAGAGACCCAGTGACATTCGGCGGAGGGATAACCATGCTAAATGGCTTACCCGACGAATTGGGATCAGCGCGAAAAGCCCCGATTTCTTCCCAAAAGTCGTACCACTTTGAGTCCACTTCCTTATGATCAAACTCTTTTGGAAAATCTGGCATAACCATTACCACCATACACAGAAAGCACGAACGAACCTATGCGCTAGTTGACGTCTACATGCCACGTTAATCACTAACGAGTCAAAATCGAAGTAGATTGGATACGCCACCGACTTTAGCAGCAAGGAATCTGGAATCGTAATGTCGTCAACCGAAGTTATTGATTCGATCGATCTCCTGGACATAGCCTGGAGAAGCCAAATAATAACAGATACTTAAAGAGAACCATGACTTTAAATTAAGAGCGGACATGCTTGACAATGTATTCAACAATTCGCTGCATAGAAGTACCTGGCTGAAAAACCTCAGAAACCCCAAGTTCCTTTAAACGGCGAACATCTACATCTGGAATAATTCCACCAACAATCACCAATACATCATCAAGGTGATTTTTCTTAATCAGATCAGACAACCGCGGGCAGACATGATTGTGGGCACCCGAGAGGATAGAAAGGCCAATCACATCAGCATCTTCTTGCAACGCAGTATTTACGATTTGCTCTGGAGTCTGTCGAAGTCCCGTATAAATTACTTCCATGCCAGCATCTCTGAGCGCACGAGCGATAACCTTAGCACCACGATCGTGTCCATCTAAACCAGGTTTCGCAATAACAACTCTTATCTTCTTCATATGTAAGATTACTCGAAGATATTATTCGAATCACTTGAACGAATTACTAAAAAGCCCGTGGCTCTTCATGCTCACCCCAGACACTCCGCAGCGTGTTACAAATTTCTCCGACCGTACAATACTTCTTAACCGCCTCTAGTAATGGGTACATCATGTTAGCTGAACCCGATGCTGCCATCCTGACTTTGTCGAGTGCTCTTCTAGCAGACTCATCATCACGAGAACCCCTTAACTCTCTTATTCCAAGACACTGTTGATCAGCAACGCTCTCATCGACTTTGAGAATTGGAATAGCTTGTTCTTCTTTGGATCGACAGACATTGACTCCAACGGTGACTTCCTCACCTCGTTCTACGGCTTGTTGAAAACGATATGCACTCTCTCCAATCTCTCGCTGGGGGTTGCCCCGCTCAATCGCTTCCACCATCCCTCCTTCACCATCGATCTTCTCAATACAAGCTTTGGCTTCGCGCGTCAAATCAAGCGTCATTCGTTCAATAAAATACGATCCTCCGAAGGGATCAACAAAATCAGGCATGCCGCTTTCCTCGGCTATGACCTGCTGAGTTCGAAGCGCCAAGGTCGCTGCCTTCTCTGTCGGCAGCGCGAGAGCTTCATCAAGTGAATTCGTGTGTAATGAATTGGCACCACCAAGTACTGCGGAAGCCGACTGTAAGGCCGTGCGAATCACATTGTTATAAGGTTGCGTTGCTGTCAGTGACACTCCAGCTGTCTGCGCATGGAACCGAAGCTTACAAGCACGTTCAGTTTTAGCACCGAACCTTCCCCTCATCACATCGGCCCAAATTCTTCTAGCAGCTCGGTATTTGGCAATCTCTTCGAAAAAATCACTTTGAGCATTGAAGAAGAACGATATCCGAGGAGCGAAGTCATCAACATCTAGACCGGCATCAATTCCATGCTGAACATATTCAATGCCATTGGCTAGCGTGAAAACTAGCTCCTGGAGCGCCGTGGCTCCCGCCTCCCTGATGTGATAACCACTCACTGAAATGCTATTCCATCGAGGAACCTGTTCAGCACAGAAAGCCACCGTGTCTACGACAAGTCGCATCGCTGGACGCGGAGGAAAGATGTACTCTTTCTGAGCAATATATTCTTTTAAAATATCGTTCTGGAGCGTACCAGAAAGAACTTCTCGACTGACACCCTGACGTTCGGCCACCGCAAGATACATAGCAAACAGTACTGCCGCCGGTGAATTGATAGTCATCGAAACTGACACATCAGCCAATGAGATCCCCTCAAAAAGCTTTTCCATGTCAGCTAACGAAGACACACTGACTCCACATTTACCAACTTCACCAAGTGAAATCGGGTCATCCGGATCACGACCCATCAAAGTTGGTAAATCGAAAGCGACACTTAACCCTGTAACACCAGCATTTAAAAGTTTTTTGTAACGCGTATTTGTTTCTTCTGGCGTACCGAATCCTGAGAACTGTCTCATCGTCCACAACTTGCCACGATAGCCCGTCATATGAATCCCACGAGTGTATGGAAATTCACCAGGCGCACCTATGTCACGCTCATAGTCAAGGCCAGAAAGATCTTCTGGGCCATAAACACATTCGACAGGACGAGCTGACATCGTCGTGAAAGCATCTTGCCTTTCAGGGGATCGCTCTAGAGATGGAGACAACGTTTCACGTTCCCAACGCGCACGTGTCTCCACTCTGCCTTCGACACCCATCGACGTCTGATCTTTGGACGATACTGGCTTTCTCGACGTATCGTTAAATGCATCGGCGGTTATTTCCGTACATCGTGTCTTATCTTCGTTATCAACCATTTGAATTACATTCTAGGCTTATAGATTATTCCTCGACTGTTTTTGCCATCCATTTTAATCACTACTGGCTTTTTGAAGCGAAGATGGCGAACATAACTACTCTCCTTTAGAACTGATTGGGAAGCGAGCCATCCCCAATCAACAGCGCCTTCATTACTATCAGGATTAACCGTAAAGTAACCAACCTGACGTGACGTTATATTCTGAAAGAAGTGGCTACCTTGGGATGGAACGACCTTAAAATCTTTGAACCCAGCTTCAACAATCACACGTGCTCCAGCGATCTGGGCCCATGAAACTGGGACTCCAAGAACGGGGGCGCTCGAACCAAGACGTCCCACGCCGATAAGCACATACGGAATCCCTTGACTGACCAAGTCAGCGTTGTACCGACTCACCTCCGCTGCAACATCCCGACTCTTACCACGATCGAAGCGATCTCTGTCAATGACCACGATGTCACGAACGTCATCAATGACACCGTTACCAAGAACACTTTCACTCGAACAAATGAGTTCAGATAAATCGATCTGACCAAAGTCTAACGTCCTCACATCTTTTGATATAGACAGTCGCCGAAGTTGAAGAAAACCAAATTCCTTCGGTGTGCCGTCAGACGGCGACAAATTAACTGCGAATTCAAGTTCAACCGGTGAACTCGTACCGTCCTCTCCAACCTTCAAGATCGTTTCAAGAATTTTAGCCAACGGAAAAATCTCATGTTTAAGAATAGAGGCAAACGTTACGAGGCGAAGACCGGATGATCTCCCTGTTCCATCGTACACAACATCATTTTCATGGGAATAGGTCGAACCAACCATATTAAGAGTGCCGTCTGACTCAGCCGTCTCTAGCCCCCATTCCTTCAACACCACGTCTGATGCTACATCTTGTGAGTCAAGTGTGAGAGCGCGAAACGTACGTTGTGAATTCTGACCAATTTCCTTCACGTTACCAAAATGGGTTCCGTGTCTAGGGAACTTCGGTGAAAACCTAATGCAAGACTCTCCTCCAACCACCGAAGCTCCAAAACCCAGTGCCACTGCAGCAACACCGTCCTTGGTTTCGCTCGGAGGAACCGGATAAAAATTATGGGAACGAGCGACTCCGGCAAAGTCGGGGTAAAAACGCTCCTCATGAGACGCCCCAACTAACCTTTGAATGATAACCGCCATCTTCTCTTCTTCTAAACGGTACGGCGTGGCTGCAAGATAAGCTTTAGCACGCGGGTGAAATGTGGAAGCGAAAACACGTTTAATCGCAGCCTCCAATTGCTTCACTCGAACTTCTAAGTCCGAATCTGAGTTCGACACCATATAGGTCTCGTAAACGCCGGCAAAAGGCTGGTACTGGGAATCCTCTAAAAGGCTCGAAGAACGAATGGCGAGCGGGTACGTCACTAAACGGAGAAATGCCCGAAGATCAAGCCTGATCGAATCTGGAAGCTCTCCAACTAAAAAACGCTCAATCAACAAACTTTCGTCTGTTACACTAATCGCAAAGTCTCTAAGGTTATTAATCTCAAGAAACTGGTCAAAAACATCAGTACCCACGACAACCGAGGGAGGCACTTCGATCTTGACATTCTTAAAATGACTACCGAGATTATGTTCACTCAACAACATGTTCACAAACACCAAGCCTCTAGCTTTTCCGCCAAGAGACCCTCCGCCTATCCGGTAGAAACGCGCACGAGCGTCAAATAATTTTCTGTCGAAGTCAGCCACAACAAGCTGATTTCTCTCGTCTCGATATTCCCGTATCGCCCTCACAAGACTCCATCGAAGATCATCTTCTGTAGCAAAATCTGACGCCAACTGAGGACGAATACGATGAGCGAGTACAAACTCTGTCCTCGCCTTAAGCCATTTAGAAAAATGGTTTCGATCTGAGTGGTAGCTTAGACTCTCTCCTGGGACAGAAAGCAGCATCCGCTCAAGACTGTTAAGATCTGAGGCACTACCTACAGAACGACCATCTGGCATGCGGAATACAAAATCCCCAAAACCAAAGTGCTCAATCATTAACTTACGAAGTTCTTGAAGCAACAGGGGAGAATCCTTCAACAAAAAGAGTCCTCCGATGGAGCGCGCTAAGGATTCGTTGCCAGGATTACTAGACTGGAGAATAACCGGAACATCAGGCTGTTGCTCACGAACTTTCCGAGCAAACTCCATCCCCGCACCTGGACTAAGCTTTCCGTCTTTAGGGAATTCAACATCCGAAATCACACCGAGCACATTAGACTTGTAGGCTGAAAAATATGCCCACGCCTCCTCGAAATTACTACATAGCAAAATTTTTGGCTTGGCCTGAGTCCGTAGAAGTTTTTGTGATACGTTAACGCCCTCCGGGATCAATCTTTGAGAATGATGTATTAATTCGGTATAAATCGCCGGAAGAAACGAAGAATAGAAATTGATATTATCCTCAATCAATATAATCGCCTGAACGCCCATCTTGCCCGTGTCGTGCTCTACATTAAGCCTGTCCTCAACATAATGAACGATCGCAAGAAGTATTCGGACATCACCTTGCCACAGAAAGCACCGATCAATCTCTGTGGTGTCATGTGTTTGAAGAAACCTGTCGAGCTCTCGGTTATCGTAGGAGAGCACAACAACAGGTGTTTTTAGATCTGCCTTTCGTAAAGACTTGACGAGATCTAGAACGTCCATATCGCCAAGCTGCAACGAAGAAATGATTAAATCGTACTGATTCCGATACTCGTCTTCAGCGAGAGCAAGCTCTAAGGCATCCGCACCAGTCGAAACTCTAGTTAGCGTTGGAGCATGAGGAAGGTTGAGCTTAAGAAACTCATCGAGGGTTAAATCGTCTAACTCACCATCAGCCGTCAATGTAAACGCGTCGTAAAGACTCGAGACGAGGAGGACATCTTGGATACGATGCCGCACCAGATCTTGGAAACCACGTAGCCTGTTTCCAGACGCCAAACTCCTCTTGGTGTACCTGATGTCAGGCATTGCACCTTGTCTAAACTAGGCCTTGATCGAGCATCGAATCAGCCACTTTAATAAACCCTGCTATGTTCGCGCCATTAACATAGTTCCCTGGAGTTCCGTAGTGCGCTGCAGTATCACAGCATGTTCTATGAATGGCCTTCATGATGTGCCGTAGTCGAGAATCGACCTCTTCGCGCGTCCAAGACAGTCGCGCACTATTCTGAGCCATCTCAAGTCCGGAAGTCGCAACGCCACCGGCATTAGCCGCTTTACCCGGTGCGTAGAGAATTTTTTCATCAACAAAACGTCGAACCGCATCGAGATCGGTCGGCATATTAGCTCCCTCCGAAACAACATACACTCCATTAGCAAGCAATGCGTCCGCATCTTTACCATTTAGCTCATTCTGAGTCGCGCTCGGAAAAGCGCACGATGCCGGATATCCCCATAGCGGCTGATGATCAAGGGTCGCATCAGCAGGAGAGTACACAACACCAGGAAAATTCTCTGCGTATTCCTTAATTCTCCCCCTGCGATTGTTTTTTAAGTCGATGACAAAACTTAATTTTTCTCTGTCAATGCCAGACTCATCATAAATATAACCATTTGAATCTGAAAGCGTCACGGGCTTCGCACCAAGCTCAATCAATTTTTCAGTCGTGTACTGAGCAACATTGCCACTACCTGACACCAAGCACACTTTCCCTTCAAGCGTTTCACCACGAGTTTCGAGCATCTCTGCCGCAAAGTAAACGGACCCGTAGCCAGTAGCCTCCGGCCTTATAAGCGACCCCCCCCAATTGAGCCCCTTACCTGTCAAAACACCAGTGAATTCGTTCGCAATACGCTTATACTGCCCAAACAAGTAGCCAATTTCTCGCCCCCCCACACCAATATCACCTGCTGGAACATCGGTATTGGGACCAATATGGCGAGACAACTCGAGCATAAAGCTCTGACAAAAACGCATTAGCTCATCATCACTTCGCCCTTTTGGGTCAAAATCAGAACCTCCCTTTCCACCACCAATAGGTAATGTTGTAAGCGAATTTTTGAACACCTGCTCAAATGCCAAAAACTTTAGAATCCCAAGATTTACAGAGGCATGGAACCTTAGCCCACCCTTATAGGGCCCCAACACACTGTTCATCTCAATCCGATAACCCCGATTAACCTGAACCACGCCTTGATCATCCTGCCAAGGCACTCGGAACATAATAACTCTCTCGGGTTCAACAATTCGTTCCAGGATCTTGGCTGTACGGTAGTCTGGACGAGCTTCTACAACAGGCGCCACTGACTCAACGACTTCTCGAACAGCCTGGTGAAATTCCACTTCCGAAGGATTCTTCGCTTTCACACCGTCCATGAAATTATCAATAAAATCAGACATTTATGTCTCCAGTCTCCTCACATTACCCCACCGAACATCAAAACGACCGAAACACGACACAAATGGAACTTTCGACTCCAGTCAATAATAAAGTTACCAAACGGCTACCCTACTACCCGAAATGCTATCAGTTTCCTTACATCCTCACCATAGGAGACCACTCTAATCTCCACTAAATATTCACCAGGTGCGAGTCCTGCAAGAGGAACCTCAACTTGATGCATGTCCACAACACCCGCATGTAAACTTACAGGTAAGTCGATTATTGACTCGCCTCTTCTATTAAGAAGCACCACCGATGGTTGCGATCGTTCAGCATCTGAACTGTATACCTCAAAACGGACTAAAACATGTTCGATACGATTGAATTCTCGGCCAGGAGAAGGAACGGCATCAAGATCAGATTTTAACGAACGCAACTCAACAACGTTTCTAGCCCGAACAATAACAGGAGTACTCAAAGCAACCACAGGCACAGAAAAGTCAGGAACAAAAATCTCTTGAACAACATTGTCAAGCACCTGTCCTTCCGAACCCTCTACAGAAAGTCTAAGTTGAACTTTTCCAGGAACGGCATCGAACATCACCTGATGAGGCCCTGTCAAATTCCTAGAAACAACTTTCCCTGACAGACGAGAACCAAGAGACCCTAGATCTACGTCTGGCACGTGACCTCGAAAACATAAACGGTCATTCTGATCTAATGCCGTCACAGACACCCGAACAGGCGGGTCAGTTCGAGAACCAAAAGAATTCGGCATTGGCTCCCAAACGAAAGTCAGCCTCGTCTTACCGTTTTTTCCACGACTAGTCGACACCCAAGTTCGTACTACACGACCACGCCTGGTCTGCTCAATCTCCTCAAGAGCCCCAGCCATCTCGTAATCCAACTCCGGTTCTGACGGCGACGTTATACGAGCCACGTCTTTTGAAGTTAGTGCCCAATACCCACGCCTGGCCCGCACATTGACGCCGGAACGACTCACTTTGACCTCAATCGGATGAAACTCACCATCCGTTGGTGATTCGCTCGAAGTATAACCAATCAGGTAGTAAAAGCTTGTGTCTCTAATGACCTGCCTTAAACCGCCAGCAAGATCATTCTGGTTGACAATGGCTCTACCATCAGTCTGCTCAGCCAAAACACGAAGAGTATCAGCTGTCGATCGCATGAAATCCTGGTCTGTGCGAAACCCAACACGTTCGTTAATATCAAACTCAAAGGCACCAAGGCCACGAGGATCAAGAGTGTAAAGCGAAGTATTCGAACGGTTCGCTGCGTCGTACACTTGACGAAGCTCAAACTGAAGATCTGCTTCAGAAAAAAATCTCGCTGTGTTCTCAGCTGAACTCTCAAAACCCATTCCACCGACTCCAGGTCCGGTACCTCGAAACCCCGCAATCTCCTCACGTAGCTGCGCCGGCAGCATGTTCGTATATCCCTCGCTAACCACTATCACAGATTTTCGGCCTTCTCGTAGCCCTCCAAGATGAGTGACGAGCGCACGAAGCCCGGTCAGTGAAACCTCGTTCCTAATCTGCTCAACGACTGTCGACGGGTACATGGAATAATTAGCTTCGAACTGGTTTTGAGGCGTATAGTCGAACTTCCGACCATCAAACTGCTGGATGGCTCGCATCGTTGAAGCATGATCGCGAGTAAATCGAAGATCTCCGATCGGCGTAAGCGGGTACATCACCGCGACCATATCTAGAGGCCCTAATCTTTCAAGGAAACTCAAAATCGGCCGTCGTGCAACAAGACTACCTCCCCGCCTCACGTGATAATCGTCAAGAAAGATAACAAATAACCGCGTGTCTTCGCGAGCAGCTTCTCGCTCTTCATCATAGACACTTAGGATAGGCCGCGCCGGTTCCGCATCAGGCCCAGGAATTCCAGTGACACGAACTAACTTAAATGACTCGATCGTCTGTAAAGAACCGTCTTCAAAAATCTCAAAATCATCTACTGTAAGATCAAAGACTGGATTGCCATCATCATCTGTAACAATGGCATCGACACGAACAAAATTGATGTCTGAACGGAAAACAGGCTGAGAAGACTGAGCTTCCTCTCCAGTCGTCGATTCAGGCAACTCAGGTGCCTGCTGCGGTTCACGATGACCGAACAAAACAGGTGCGGTCAACAACAACATTAAAACCGCTACAGCCAGAACTCGAAAACTAGAGCACACGTTCCTTGTCATTTACAGGTAAACAGAACGCCAATGCCAATAAATCCATGCGCAGCACGAATTTACTGAGCTACACAGAAGCCAACAATATCAACACGTTCGATGATAACATCTTCACCGCCTCTAATACTTGTGATTGTCGAAGAAAAATCTGCTCCGAACCAGCACTGTATGAGAGGGCAATAAAATGAATAATACCCCGCAAATCCAACCTCTGACCTGTATTAGCGAGGACGAAAACTTACTTAAAAATAGCGTTCGCGTCTTCGCTGAAACAAGTATCCGACCCCTCGTCCAGGAAATGGACGAGGCCGCATCAATTCCTTCTCATCTCATAAAACAACTGTTTGATCTCGGAGTCATGGGAATCGAAATCCCAGAAAACTATGGAGGCAGTTCAGGAACATTCTTCCATTCGATCATCGCAGTCGAAGAATTATCGCGAATTGACCCTTCAATCGGCCTTCTCGTAGACGTCCAGAACACCCTGGTAGTCAATGCCCTACTTCATTGGGGCAATGATGAACTCAAAGAGCGTTACCTTCCAAAGTTAGCACGAGCTTCAATCGGCGCTTACGCTCTTTCAGAATCTGACTCTGGCAGTGACGCCTTCGCATTAGCCACTCGAGCCATCAAGTCGGGCAAAGATTTTTTATTGAACGGCCGAAAGCTTTGGACAACAAACGCCCATGAAGCTGAAGTGTTTCTCGTATTCGCCAATGCACAACCCGAACTCAAACATCGAGGCATTACCGCTTTCGTCATCGACAGAGAAACTCCTGGACTGACAGTGGGAAAGAAAGAGGAAAAGCTCGGCATCAGAGCTAGTAGCACATGCGAAGTCATACTTGAAGACTGTTTAGTCCCAAACTCCAACGTCCTCGGAGAAATTGGCAAAGGATATCAAATTGCCATTAAAACATTGAAGGAAGGGCGAATCGGTATAGGCGCGCAAATGATCGGACTCGCGCGTGGTGCACTTGAACACACCATCACTTATACTCAACAACGAAAACAATTCGGCCAAACGATTGCCGACTTTCAGGGCGTACAATTCCAGATAGCCGAAGCCGCAACAGATCTCGAAGCCGCACGACTGAGCGTGTACAACGCAGCACGCCTTAGAGAAGCTGGTCAACATTTCGTAACTGAAGCTGCAATGTGCAAACTGTTGTCTTCAAATATGGCCGAGAGAGTTACATCACTAGCTGTCCAGCTTTTCGGCGGATACGGCTACGTCAGAGACTATCCTGTTGAAAAGCTTTATCGCGACGCCAAAATCGGCCAAATCTACGAAGGCACGTCAAATCTTCAACTACAAACAATCGCCAAGAAAATCTTAGAGGATTAACACACGCCAGAGCCAAAACTGACTCTCCAGTCCTAGGAATGGCGCCGGCAATCAAAAATCGGACGTAGTCGAGCAACGGCTTGTTCAAGAGTTTCCGGTAAAACTCTAACCGTTCCAACAACAGTCATGAAATTCGTATCGCCATTCCAGCGGGGCACGACATGCATATGGAGATGGTCGGCAATACCAGCACCGGCAGGACGTCCAAGATTCATCCCTAAATTAAAACCATCTGGCTCGTAGACTTCTCCCAATGCCTTTTCTGACTGACAAGTTAGTTCCATGAGTTCTTGCAACTCGACCGGTGATGCCTTTGCGAGTGAATCGATATGTCTATTTGGTACAACCATTAGATGACCGTTGTTGTAGGGATAAAGATTCATAATGACAAAGACATTTTGTCCTTTGTGCACCACCAGTGGTGATTCGGAGATCGGACGCTCAACAGCCTCACAAAAAACACACGGACGCGATGAACGACCGGCTTTAGTCACGTACGCCAATCTCCAGGGAGACCAGAGAAATTCCATTGTGGTAGTTGAAATAAAAACAGAAACTCTGAAATAAAGCGGCTAGTAAATACCGTGTGCCAAACTCAGAAGCATCAGCACGCTCGGCCAAACCGTTAATTCCACGCTGACGTATCAGAGACCGATATCTGCTCCGGAGTATCTGTCGAAGAGTCGCGGTTAATCAATTCTTTGAGATCTTTACCAGGCTTGAAGTAAGGAACCTGCTTCGGCGGCACATCTACCCTATCGCCAGTCTTTGGATTACGACCTTTCCTTGAATCTCTCTGTCTGAGGCGGAAACTTCCAAACCCCCGAAGCTCAATCTTCTCACCGTCTCGAAGCGCAGCAACGATGCTTTTGAAAACCGTATCAACAATGGCTTCCGAATGTTTCTTAGTTAGATGAGAAACCCTCGACACCTCCTCAACCAAATCCGCCTTCGTCATACCGCCTCCCGCACTCTCATCGCTTCCGGTAATACCGCATGGCACAAAAAAACTTTAACGCTGCTGCCAAGCCACTAAAGACTACTCATCTTGCCTAAAGTGATCTCCGAGCGTCATTTCAGGCTTTCCCGAAGAGGCATACGACTCCCAATCAATTTCACCACTCTCTTGTAGGGCCCTGATGCTAAGGCTGATTTTTTGCTCTGAAGGACTCAGCTTGATTATTCTCATTTGATAAGAGTTATCAACCTCAAGTGCTGTTTTGTCTCCACCTTCTTCTTCATTAAACTCAGAAACATGGATCAACCCTTCGACTCCCTCTGCTAACTCGACGAAAGCTCCAAAGTTTGTCAAACGAACAATCTTCCCTTCTACTACATCACCAACTTTTTGATTCTTGAAATATTCGTCCCACATCTCTGTAGCAAGCTGCTTGAGTCCAAGAGAAAGACGTTGATTCTCAGCATCAATGTTAAGCACCACTACCTCAACATCGTCGCCCTTTTTCAAAACCTCCGAAGGGTGTTTTAATCGCTTACTCCAAGACATATCAGAAATATGTATTAGGCCATCTATCCCTTCTTCAACTTCAACGAACGCACCAAACTCAGTAAGGTTCCGAACCTTACCCTCAATACGTGCACCGATCGGATAGCGGGCTGTGAGTTCATTCCATGGGTTCTCTTCCACCTGCTTGAGACCAAGAGAAATCCGCCGCGCCTGGGAATCAACACCCAACACCATCGCCTCAACTGAATCATCCACGCTGAGAACCTTTGACGGATGCTTAACTCGCTTACTCCAAGACATTTCAGAAACGTGAATCAAGCCCTCGATACCGGCTTCAATCTCGACGAAAGCGCCATAGTCTGTAACGCTCATAACTTTTCCGCTCAAACGACTACCGACAGGATATCTCTCCTCAACGTTGCTCCATGGATCGTCTCTCAACTGCTTATGCCCAAGCGAAACGCGCTCGGTATCAGGATCGAACTTCAAAACGACGACATCAATCTCATCGTTAACTTTGAATAACTCAGAAGGATGAGAAACACGCCCCCAAGACATATCGGTGATATGCAACAACCCATCAATACCTCCGAGATCAACAAAAGCACCGTAGTCAGTAATGTTCTTGACTACTCCTCTCATTTTATTTCCCTCGGCGAGATTGGCGAGTGTATCCTTCTTCTTCTCAGCGTTTTCCTCCTCCAAAAGTACCTTACGCGACAACACAATATTGCCCCGCTTTTTATTGACCTTTATAACCCTCATCCGTAGCTCTTGACCACGCAACGAATCAAGGTTCCGCAT
>CAZQMT010000005.1:34547-42416 GCA_964594555.1 uncultured Vicinamibacterales bacterium | reverse complement strand
CTCACACTGCCGTTGATGAGCTATGGTGGTTCTTCAGTGATTGCGACACTGGCGGGGTTTGGACTCATCCTGAATGTCAGGATGCGGAGGTTCTCAAGTTAATGTATGGCTCTAGGCAAATAGTTGATTTCGATCTTGCAATAGCGGCAGAACGCTGTCTTGTATCTGTCCGTGATTTCGTGTCATCTAGTGCAGAGATCAATATTCTGCCTAGTCGCCGAATTTGGAGTTATAGGTATGAACAAGGAGATGATTATCTCCTCAAGTGGTCACGAAACTCAGCTGGCCATTCTCGAGGACGATTTAGTCACAGAAATTTTCATCGAACGCGAGCGTGAACGAGGAGTTGTTGGGAACGTTTATAAAGGGTGTGTTTCGAGGGTTCTTCCTGGCATGCAGTCGGCGTTCGTCGACTTAGGCCTCGAGCGAGATGCTTTTCTATACGTTTCTGACGTTCTTGAATCGTCTGAACATTTCGAAGTTGTTGAAAGCGCTGGTGAGGATGAGGACATACCCGCCAATGTCGAGTTGTCAACAAGTGTTGATGGAGACACTCTAGATAAGTCTGGGTCAGGCTCGGATAAACAGCCTCGTGGGCAAACTAAGATCGAAGATCTACTGCATCAGGGGCAGGATGTACTAGTACAAGTCGTTAAAGCTCCTCTAGGAACTAAAGGCGCTCGCATTACTTCTCACATTAGTATCGCAGGACGGTTTTTGGTCTTCATGCCAACTGTGGGTAGTAAGGTGGGAGTTTCTCGGAAGATTGCCTCGCGTGAAGAACGATCACGACTACGCAGGATTGTACGTGAGTTTCGCGAGAGAAAAGGCTTTGCCGGTGGCGTGATTATTCGGACTGCGGCCGCAAGTTGTTCTGAAGAGGACATTCTTAAAGACCTTGAGTATTTCCAAAGACTCTGGTCAGAAATTCAAAGTAAGTCCTCATCGGTTAAGGCTCCCTCTGTCGTTTATCAGGAACAAAATCTAATCGCGAAGGTACTTAGAGACTTACTGAATGAGTCGTACTCGGCCATTCGTATCAATGATGCACGAGAGTACCAACGTGTTAGGGATCTTGTCGAACGGTTTATGCCAAATCTGTTAGAACGAGTGACACATTACACGAAAGATTTTCCGATCTTTGAGGAATATGGTGTCCAGGATGAGATTGACGAAGCGTTGCAAAGCAAAGTTTGGCTTAAGTCCGGTGGTTATATTGTTATCAATCAAACTGAAGCTTTGGTGGCGATTGATGTTAACACTGGACGTTACGTTGGTAAGAGAACTGGCCGACTTGAGGACACCATCGTTAAAACAAACCTCGAGGCGGTGAAGGAAATCGTCAGGCAGCTTCGCCTACGTGATCTCGGGGGGATTATCGTACTTGACTTTATTGATATGGAGGAGCGTAAGAATAGACAGAAGGTCTATCAGGCACTCGATCAGGAGCTCCGTCGAGATCGTGCACCTTCTAAAACCCTTCAGGTGACAGACTTCGGTTTAATTATCGTGACGAGAAAACGTGTCAAGCAAAGTCTCGAGCATCAACTTACCGATCCATGTCCTTATTGTTCAGGAAGTGGACTTATTCGATCGAGTGCTACCATTTGTTACGAAATTCTGACCGAAATAAGAAAATTCCGTGACGATCTAAATGGGAGCAGTATTTTGTTAAGGGTTAATCCAGAAATAGCTGCTGCGCTGCAGGAAGAAGAACCTGGGATCTTAAGAGAGATTCAAGAGATTGGGCGCCAAATTATGATTAAGCCAGACGCTAACCTACATCACGAGCAGTTCGACGTGATGACGATTTAAACTGGTTCAGTTGTGTCGTGAGAATTTTTCCCGTCCCAGCGAACAGAGGAAAAGTTATGGAGACGACCTCGCCTAACAGAAAGTCCCTCGGCAAGAAGGAGTGAGTGTTTTATCCAGAGACTATTTCTGAAGCCGCCTAATTGCCCGCCTGCTGCGATTACGCGATGACAAGGGACGCTTTGGTCGCTACAGTTTCGCATAATGTTACCGATAGCGCGAGCTGCCAGAGGTCTTCCGGCTAGCTTCGCCACGTCGCCATAGGTGGCTACACGACCGACCGGGATTGAGCGTACCACGCAGAGTACACGGGAGGTAAAGTTACTGTGTTTCACTGGTTATACGAGAAAAGAAAGCACCAAAACAGTGTTAGTAATTACGTGTTCAACTTCCAAGCATTACTCGTAAACTCACACGAGTTCCACCGAGGTCCGTTTCACTGAAAAGCTGGGAAACACCACCCTCCCCGAGACCGTTGGGGACTTTGGTCCATTGGATATCACCTGCTAGTGCGATCCACTTGTAGACAGCGATCTCTCCTCCTCCTTTAATATGAAAGCCGTTGTGGCGTTTACTGAATTGTTCTGACGCTTCATCGAAACTCGAGCTTTCTTCGTAGCGGTAGAATCCGACTCCTGCTCCTATGTACGGAGTTAGGGCTTTGAAGCTCTTGAATCGGTATCCTCCAGTAATGTGAATTGGTGTCAGCTTGATTGTATTCTCGATCCCGAGTTTGAAGATTTCTTCATCAAAAATGAACACGCGTTGACCAGTGTCTTTGAACTGAGCAATGTCAAACTCCAAGAACAAGCCATTCCGTAGTGCGATCTGTGCTCCGCCACCAAAAATGGGTCCGCCAGATTTTTCCAAGATTGTCTCGAAGCTTTTTTCTGCTGTGAAACGAAGGAATCCGAAATCAACGAAGCCTCGAGCTGAGATTCTTTTTTGTTTGTCCTGGGTTTGTGCTGTGATTGGCACGGCAGTCACAGCACAAATCAGTACGAATACAAAAAAGACGAGTCGAAGGTAATAGCGTTGACGACGGCTAGAGCTGATGGAATCTGTGCTGAGATGAGTTTTCTGTTGAATGGGATGCATCGTCATTGCCGATTTAGGCCTAACCCCAAAAGAGTTTGGCGTGGTTGAATCAGACCATACCCCGTAGCGGTGTCTTTACCAGGTGTACCGACGTCTTTAGCATAGGCTTTCATCGCGGCTTCGATGGCAGCTGGATTTTTGATGCCTTGCTGATAGAGCAGTGCAGCGAATCCGGCCACATGAGGTGCGGCCATTGAGGTGCCTTGAAAATAACGGAACCGAAAGATGTCGTAGCGTGGAGGAAACATCCATGAAAAATCTTGATCATAAGTTTGTTGAAGGATGCCGCCAGTTAGGCCATTTTTTCGTTGATCGCCTCCTGGTGCTGAGATTTCAACGAATCCAGTACTTGAAAAATAAGATCGTTTCAGTTCTCGTCCAAGCGATCCCACCGTTACCACACCATCAATTTCAGGGCCGTAAGATGCGGGCCACTCTGTAGGATTGCCGTCTTCGAAGGAGTTGCCTGCTGCGATCGCGACGAAAGTGCCCATTGAAACTGCGTATCGTAATGCGTCTTCGACCACTGGTGCTGGTGTTTCACCTGATCGACCAAGGCTCATATTTATTACTTGGGCTCCGTTATCGACTGCGTATCGAATGCCGCGTGCAATTGTTGCATCTGTTGCCAGTGTGGGGGGGGCGAAATAGAGACTTTCTATTTCTGACGTGAGTACTTTAACCGGCATTATTCGTGTGTTAAATGCAATGCCACTGACTCCAATTCCGTTATTTGTGAGTTGACCAGCTGATCCAGCTACGTGCGTACCGTGCCCATCCCAGTCGGCTGGGTTGTTGTCTTCCCAATTGAAGTCGTATGGTGCAACGAAACGGTTAGGGCCTTTCAGATCCGGTGCTGCACCGAATGGAATGTCAAAACTAAACTGTCCGACAGTACCATCTTCGGCTTCAAGAGGCACAGATGTTACAGAGATTGTTTGGTCACGCCAGGCAACACCGGTGTCAAGGATTGCAATAGTTACGTTTTCTGTTGCGCCAGGATTGATGTCCCATGCTCGAGGCATATCAAGGGCGGCCATGTTCCACTGTTTGTCAAACAGCGGATCATTGGGTTGGAAGGATGCGGATATTTTATAAGCGGCTTGGGCGTACTCCACGTTGGGATCATCAGTGAGTAATTGTGCTGTGGTTTCTGGATCATCGTTTGGTGAGATACGAAGAATATCGAAATTTGCGTAACTGAGATGTTCGACTGAAGTTGCACCAGCACTAGCCATTGTTGAGAGTCGTGTTTTAGCGTTTGTGCCATTTCTGTACTTTACGATTACACGACCATGAACATACGGTTGACTATTCTTGACTGGTTTAGAAATTGAGGTAAAGGTTGACAGCTCAAGGTTTCGTGTGGCGAGTCCTGGTGTTTGAGGGGTACTCGTGACGTCTAGGCCGCGATCGATGCTTGGTACTCCGACACTTTTTTTTACGATTCGTTTAACGCCGACTCTTGGTAGACCCTGGCCCATGATGTTTACGAGTAGCAACGAAAGGATGAGCCCGACCCAAAAGACGCTGGTTTTTATCAGGAAGTTGTTTTTATGCACAGCTGCTTCCGTATTCTCTATGGTTCTGGTGTATATGCACGTTGAAAGGCTTGGTGCTTAGTAATAGTTTTACTAGTAGAGTTCGGAGATGAGGCTATCGCCTCAGTTAGAACACGTCCCTCAGCCTGAGTGAGAGTAATACCCGTGAGGAATGCAAGTGTGGGAGCGATGTCGGCTGGGGTGGCTTCGGCAAGGTATTCTCCAGGTTTAATGCCTTTACCCATGAGCAGTATTGGTACGCGTGTGTTGTAGTGGTGCGATGTGCCGTGACTGGCGGCATCTTTTGATGTAAGCCAATAGGCTCGTGGCACCATAATAAGGTCTCCACTGCGTTCTCGGTCGTAACTAAGGGCAGCGGCTCGTCTTGGCGAATCATCTGTCATCTGATGTACATCTAGTTCGTTGCCTCGGTAGACGCGTTCTATGCCTGGAATGGCAAGTAATGAATTGATTACCGCATCTAGTAATGGAGGGTCTGCCTGTAGTTTTTCATAGACTCCTGACTTAAAGAACAGATCCGTATGTTCCACCAAGGCGACGAATTGTCCAGGCCCCCAAGCTTTGGTTAAAATGTTCTCAACACTCTCGGCAACACTTTTTGAATCGATTCTTCCTGAATCGATTTTGAGTTTAACAATCTGCTCGGGTATTGGCGAGACTCCGTGGTCGGCCGTTAATGCCACTACGTACTCGCCCAATCCGACTGTTTGATCTAGGTGGTCCAATAAATTTCCGATTGTACGATCGAGGCGAATCAAAATGTCCTGTACTTCGTGACTATGAGGACCGAAATCATGTCCCGAATAGTCAAGAGCCGAGAAGCCGATAGCTAGATAATCTGTGCTTTCGCCCTGGCCGAGTTTTAAAGTGTCTACGGAGTGAATAGCTAACTGGCTCAAGTATTCGTCGGAATAGGGGCTATGTCTCCAAAGACTCCGAAACGTTTGATCCGGTGTTCCTGAAGGACTATTAAGAGGGTGTGGCCACTCAGTCGTCCAGCCTTGATCTGGCTTTTTACCGTTCCCTGATTCTGGAAATAGGTAATTTGATGCGTTTAGTGTCTTCTCCCAACTCTTACCGTAATCTTGGGTAACGGAGTTAGTTTTGAAGAAATTTTTGAGGAAGGGAACCTCAGCAGAGGTGAAGGTCGTCGAGGTCGTCCAGCCATGACTTGGATCGAACCACGAGACGGCGTCCCCGTGCTGTCCGGCGAGCATTATGGCAGATCGTGCCTTCAGTGACTGGGTAACGACACGCGGTGCGATCGGAAGCTGGGCACGTAATTCGTCTGCGAGTGTTGGGACGCGAAGTCGCCACCCGCTGTGACCGCTACTCGAGAGACTCAGGTCGTAGCTGATGGAAGTGACCAAGGAGTCATTAGTGCAGGTGACAACTTCGGCTGACTTACGATCCCACCACGCGTTCGCTACTATGCCGTGTGTTGCAGGAAAGGTTCCCGTCGCGACTGTAGCGTGTCCTGCACAGGTCACCGTATTTAGATATGGGTAGGCAGCAAGTCCGAACCTCGCTCCATCGTTGATTAGGCGCCGTAGTCCGGCAGTCCATTGGTGTTTAAACCGGTCGATATAATTGGCTCTCATTTGGTCGACAACGAGTATGACGATTAGACGTGGTTGGCGAGACGAGTATTCACTTGCCGCTATAGTGGTGGACACTGCGGTAGTTATTGCGAGTGTCATGATAAATTTGACCACTATGTTCCGCATATTTTCTCCGTTAGTTGAGTCGAATTTGTTTCCTCGGGTCCCGTTAATCTATCGTAGTTTTTTATCGATCTTGGTTCGGTACACGTTCAGTTGTCATCGGGTACTAACGTTTAATCACTGGCAAATAACATAGTGCGGCCGTGTAAAGATTTAGTATGGCGCATCCTACGAGATACCAGCGAGGTGTTATAACTGCTGGCAGCGCTCCTGGCCGGTGTAGGATATCCACAAGTGCGTGAGCAATAAATCCCAAAGCTAAGATTGTGAGCGCCTCTCGAGGTTCGCGCAAAGTGGCAGTTATAGCCACGATCAGAAAACCAACAGCTAAGACTACGTCAAGTCCGCCTCCAAGTCTGTTTTCGAGTAAGGCTGCGAAGCCAAGGTACGCGCTCGCAACCATGACGAGTAGAAGTGCAGCAATTTGGGCTAGTCGTAACTCAGCGACGGTGCGCTCGGCAGACGAGCCTGGCATTTTTGCGATCCGTAGCGTCATCAAAGTGGTTGCACTGGCGATTCCAAGAGCTGTGATCAGTAAAATATGAGAAGTGTCTGGCACGGTCTTTAAATTTTCTAGTTAGTAATTATTGTGTTAGCTGAAGTTCGTACGTGCTTGTTCTTGTGTTACAAAAGGCTCCTTGCAGTATAGCCTGGGCTTGGCTGAGTTCGAAAGGGAAGTTGTCGGGGTTTGCTAGGAATTTCTAGTTAATAAATTTCAGATTAAGAGATTTGTTTGACATTTTGACGATCTCTAGTTGATTGATTTCGTCGACTTTATGGAAGACATCCGTTAATCTGCTGGTTGTGTATGTGTTCATAGTCGCTTCTGAATACGTTCGCGAATCTTTTCTATGATTTGGTACAAAAAGATAAATACGAGTGATCGTTTACGGTGGCTGGCGGTTGCTGTCTGCATTGTGTCTGGGCTTGGGGCAGTTATAGGCGGTAGCATCGCGGGACCTCGTGTACAGGCCGGTTTTGGGGCGATCTGTTTTATCGCGATTGTTGCAGCATGTTCTCCTCAGCTCCAAGCGGTGAATTGGAGGACAGTTTGGTTTGGTTTGTCACTACAGATTGGATTGGCGCTGTTTGTTCTCAAGTTCGAGATTTTTGGTGTTCGGCCAGGCTATTTGATCTTTGAAGGTCTGGCGAATGTGGTACAGCGTTTTCTTGAATTTACTAACGCAGGATCGAGATTCGTCTTCGGCGGGCTTGCAGATCCTGATGTGATGTCTAGCGTATTTCCTGGTGGGCTGGTACTTGCTTTCACTGCACTTCCGCCGATTATCTTTGTGTCATCGTTCTTCACGTTGCTCTATCATTTTGGAATTTTGCAGGTTGTGGTACGTCTAATGGCTCGCGCGATGATGTTCCTTTTGCATACCAGTGGTGCTGAGACTCTATCGGCGACAGCTAATGTTTTTATGGGGCAGACAGAAGCGCCCCTCATGGTCAAACCTTATGTTGCTAACATGACTCGCTCAGAGTTGCTAGCTTTGATGACCGGAGGGCTTGCCACAATATCAGGCGGCATGATGGCCGTCTACATTGGAATTGGAGCTGATCCAGTCGCTATTTTAACTACTAGCCTGATGGCAGCACCTTGCGGTCTCTATCTGTCAAAAATTTTGCTTCCGGAGACAAGATACGAAATCTGTTCCTGATTTCTCCGC
>CAZQMT010000005.1:0-34537 GCA_964594555.1 uncultured Vicinamibacterales bacterium | reverse complement strand
GGAGGCAAGGCGACCGTTGATGTCAACCGCTCTCATACGAATGCGATCGATGCTATTGCTTCAGGTGCGTCAGATGGAGTGCGGTTGGTTATTAATGTAGCGGCGATGCTGATTGCATTTCTAGCTTTTATTGAAATGATTAATTACTTACTGGGGTTGATTGATGCTGACCTCTCGTTGTCAAATATTTTTTCCCTGGTTTTTTCGCCGATCGCATTTCTTATAGGAGTTCCCATTGCTGAGGTTCCAGCGGTGGCTGATCTACTGGGTACCAAGCTTGTCGCCAATGAGTTTGTTGCGTATCTAAAGCTGACCTCCGAGTACAAGGAGGTGCTCAGTGAGCGCTCGTTTATTTTAATGACGTTTGCTTTAACGGGATTTGCAAATTTTGGTTCAGTAGGTATTCAGCTGGGAGGCATTGGTGGAATCGCACCTGAACGCCGTGGTGATCTTGCCCGACTTAGTTGGTTGGCTTTGTTAGCAGGATTTTTTTCAACGATGATTAATGCCTCATTGGCTTCGGTTTTACTTTGAGACGTGAATGTTGTTAAAAATTCAAGAGCATCGGTTTCGATTTAAATGTTGAGCACGGTGAAAATGCAGTGGTTATGGGTTTGAATTTACTGAACGATATTCAGGTGATGAAAATATAACGCAGAGTATTATTAGCTGAGATGTTACCAACCATTGATTGGTCCAACGATGCTGTTGTTATGGTCGATCAGCGTAAGTTGCCACGTAAGGAGACCTATGTTACTTGCCGAACGGCTTCCGAGGTGGCTCGTGCGATTCGGAAGATGGTGATCCGAGGTGCACCGGCCATTGGTGTTGCAGCAGCGATGGGCATAGCGTTGGGTGTAAACCGAAGTAAACTGAAAGGCATGCATGCGTTTGCTACGGAGTTCTACAAGACATGTGATCTAATGGCTGCTACCCGGCCTACAGCAGTTAATTTATTTTGGGCGATCGCGAGGATGAAAACCGTTTTTTCGACGGCCGCAAAAGCTGGCCAATCTCCTGATGAAATCAAAACTAAACTTGAATCTGAAGCGCGTCGTATTCATGATGAGGACGTTTCAAATTGTCGGACACTTGGTGCTTTTGGTGCAGAGGTGGTTCCTGACGGTGCTCACATTTTAACTCACTGCAACGCCGGTGCATTGGCTACAGCCGGTTATGGTTCAGCTCTGGGTGTGATTCGTTCGGCAGTGGGTGATGGCAAACGGGTTACAGTATTTGCTGATGAGACGCGCCCGTTTCTTCAGGGATCGCGACTTACGGCGTGGGAGCTTGTACGTGAACGTATTCAGACGACGGTCATAACTGACAATATGGCTGGTGCTATGATGAAAAGCGGTGAGGTCGATATCGTTATTGTTGGTGCCGATCGTATAGCAGCGAATGGTGATATTGCTAACAAGATTGGAACTTATACGGTTGCCGTACTCGCGAAAGAAAATGGGTTGCCCTTTTACGTGGCCGCCCCACGTTCAACGATTGATTTCTCCACTCCAGATGGTGACCATATTCAAATTGAGGAGCGCGATCAGCGAGAAGTAACGCATTTGGGCTCCAACCGTGTAGTGCCAGAGGGTGCACTGGTACGAAATCCTGCGTTCGACATAACACCTCATCATTACGTCACTGGTATCATCACCGAGCTTGGGATCTTGCGGGCACCATATAAAGACAGTCTTCAGTCGGTGAGTTAGGTTGCGTCGGGGGCCTCTTCACATTTTGTGTTTTATTAACTCTAAAGTTCATGAATATTCTTGGTATCGAGACGTCGTGTGACGAAACAGCAGCTGCGATTGTGGCTGATGAAAGTGGAACAAGTAAACTCTGGCGTATTCGATCGAATATCGTTTCGTCCCAAGTAAAGTTGCACGCCGAGTGGGGTGGGGTTGTACCAGAATTAGCGTCAAGGCAGCATGTGCGGGACATTTGTCCGGTCGTGAAACAGGCACTAAGTAAAGCGGACCTTGATTGGAGTGATCTTGGTGCCATCGCTGTTACTCAGGGGCCTGGCCTTATTGGTTCTTTGTTAGTTGGTGTTGCATTTAGTAAGGGGCTCGCAGCGTCATTGGGTGTTCCCTTGGTACCTGTTCACCACTTAGCGGGCCATATTGAATCACTTTTCCTCCACAATGGTTCGTTGCCGCTTCCCGCGGTTGTGCTCGTAGTATCTGGAGGACATACCAGTTTGTACTTGGTGCCGAAGCCTGGAATTTATAGGCTGATCGGGCGGACTCGTGATGATGCCGCTGGTGAAGCCTATGACAAAGTAGCTAAGTTACTTGGACTAAGTTATCCAGGTGGTCCAGCTATTGACCAAAGGGCTCGGGAGGGCAATGACGACGCGATTTTATTTCCGGTAGCTAGAATGACCCATCGTGATAGGAACAAGGGGCCCTCAATGTTGAGTGTGCCTGGTTTTGAGAAAGATGGTTACGAAGGGCGACGAGACTTCAGTTTTTCTGGGCTTAAAACGTCAGTAAGGCGTTATATGGAGAGGCATAAGGCCCACAACGAAGAAAATCAAGTGTTGCAAGACTCTGAAATTTCAGATATTTGTGCGAGCTTCCAAAAAGCTGTGGTTGAGGCATTACTTGATCGGACTTTTGAAGCAGCCAAATTATTTAGTGCCCAAAGCGTTGGAATCTCTGGAGGCGTAGCTGCCAACAGTCGCTTGCGTGCTGACGCGCTCTCTCGTGGTAGAGAAATTGGATTGCCGGTCTATCTTCCAACGCTTGAGCTTTCAACGGACAATGCCGCAATGATCGCTGCAGCTGGTTTTCGAAGATTACGAGAAGGAGTGTCTGCTTCCCTTGATCTGAATGCTGAGGCTACACTCGCTATCTGAAGGTACATTGCTGTCGCGAATGCCCGCAAATTGATCACGGATTAACACCTCATAATTATTTCGTCGTTCGCGAAGCTAAGTGATGTCGGGAGCGGATTTTTTGTCTAGTAAGAAAAAATTGATCGACCCCTTAGACGTTGTTCGGAATCACTACCTAGCGCTGAATAGCGCGGATGTTGAATCGGTGATGGAAACCTATCATCCTGACTGTCAAATAGAGGGAATTTCTTTTGACCAGTTAGGTTCTCCGCGTGAAGAGGGTAATGATTTTAAGGCGGGTTGTAGTGTCGAACGTTTAATGTTTACTCGTTTCTTCGATCGTTACGACGGTGCTTTCGAGGGTGGACGACGCTTAGAAATTCGTACGCTTGCTCTGATTGAAATGGGCTGGGTTCATGCCGAGTGGCGCTTGTGCTCGCGAAGACGTTCAGACTCAGAGCTTGTCGAATACACAGGTTATAGTCACTTTTTTATTGAGGATGGTCTCATTAGGCGTCAGCGAACGGTAGCTCATAGGATTAGCGCTGATAATAATGAGCAGATTCTTCATGGTGAAATAACGTCCACGCGTCAATATCCTGAGAGGCCTATTGTAGGTGTGGGCGCTGTAGTGTTTGTCGAGGACAGTGTCGTTTTAGTTAAACGTCGGTTTGAGCCATTAGCTGGGCAGTGGAGTCTACCCGGCGGTTCGCTCGAAGTTGGTGAAACACTCGAAGCTGGCGTTGCGCGCGAGATTCTTGAGGAAACGGGTCTTGAAGTTCAGGTTGGTCCTGTGATTGAGGTCTTCGACCGTATTCTGCTTGACGAGTTTAAGAGAATTCGCTACCACTTTGTTCTTGTCGATTACTTGTGTCGTCCTATCGGTGGTAGATTGAAGGCAGCGTCAGACGTTGACGATGTGGTGCTTGCGAAGCCATCTGAGCTCACTCCCTTTCATCTCACTCCCAAAGCCACAGCGATCATCATCCGGGCTGTAGAGATGACTAAGATAAGGCCTTCGCCAGTACTGCCTGAGTGATATTTCCTCCTGTAACGATTGCTACCGTACGTCGGCTGGTATCGACTTTTCCCGCAAGAAAGGCGGCGGTGGCAGTGGCACCGGCTGGTTCAGCGATGACCTTAGCGCGAAATATTATGGTACGCACAGCTTCAAGAATCTCAGATTCGGTAACCAGTACGATCTCGTCTAAATATTTCTTGAGGTGACGGAAAGGATATTCTCCAGGCCTAACGGCCGAGAGACCATCAGCGATGGTTTCCCAATAGTCGATCGCCGTAGGTTCACCTTGTTTGAGTGACACGTAAGCGGCGTTGGCACGTTCGGGCTGGACTCCAATTACGCGCACTGAAGGACGACTTTGTTTAATAGCTGCAGCGACACCGGCAGCACCACCGCCGCTACTTACTGGCACTAACACCGTTTGGATTTCTTTTTCATCTTCAAGAATTTCTAGGCCGAGGGACCCGTGGCCGGCGACTATGGGTTGGGCCTCCCATGTGTCAATGGCGGTCATCCCTCGATCACTTGCGATACGTTCGACGGTAGCTTGACGACTAAGTGCATCTGTTCCGCAGAAGACGACTTCGGCGCCGAAGTTTCTTGCCATGTCGGCCTTATATGGATTAGTAGTGTCAAGCATTACTACCACGATGGGTATTCGGCCGTAAGATCCCGCATAAGCGAATGCTTGGGCGAAGTTACCTGATGAGGTCAAAACGAGGCCCTTAGAAAGCGATTCTTGAGATAATGCGTTGATGACTGCGAACGCTGCCCGAGGCTTATAGGCGCCTGTAATCTGCAGGCATTCGGCTTTGAGTTGAAGTTTCTCTTTGCCGACCTCTGAAGCCTCACGAGCGAGCCGCAGAAGTGGTGTTCGACGGATGGATGCCGGTAGTGACGCGCGCACTCTTTGAATATCTTCAAGGGTTGTCAATGGAAGCATTAAATCACCGCCTGGAGTTTAACATTGAAGTCTGTACAGGCTAGTTCTTTTCCGGTGTGCGACTCCAGTACATGTATACCGGTATGCCAAGCATTACTATGATCAGGCCTGGCCATGTTGTCGAGGCGCGATAGGCAAAAAGTACACTAACGAGCAGTGAGGCCCCGATTATGTAAAACAATGGAATGATTGGGTAACCAAAAGTCTGATATGGACGCTCGATGTTTGGCTGTGTTCGTCGAAGTCGAAAGACGGCCGCTATGGTCAGAACATAGAAAATTAGTGCGGCTGAGACGATGTAATCAAGAAGATTACTATAGAGATTCCCGTAGGTCCCCGTTACTGAGTCGAAAGTTCGTGGCAGTATGAGAAAGGTGGCCCAGCAGCCCTGAAGTATAAGGCCCATGGCTGGAACTTTTTCGGCATTGAGTTTTCCAGCGGCTTTAAAGAAGAGACCATCCTTCGCCATGGCATAGTAAGCGCGTGCTCCAGATAGAATGATCCCGTTATTACATCCGAACGTTGAAATCATTATCCCGATTGACATAAAGATAACGCCGAAATTTGGGAAGATGGCCTCGATGGTTGCGTTGGCAACTCGATCCGAAGAAGCATTTTGAATTTGATCGAAGGGTAGTGTTACTAGGTAAGCGAGGTTCGTCAAGATGTACAAAGTGATAACAATTGAAGTGCCGAAGAGTAGAGAGAGAGGGATGTTACGTCGAGGATTTTTTACCTCACCAGCTGTAAACGTGATGGTGTTCCAAGCGTCTGAAGCGAAGAGTGATCCAACCTGGGCTACGCAAATTGCAACGAACAACCCGTAACCAGTTGCTGCCGACAGACCAGGAACAATATCCATCTCACCCCTTGGGGTCCAGAGGTCGGTAAAGTTTAACGAGCCACCTCCTAATATCCACCCGAATGTCAACCCCACGACGATGAGGCTTCCGAGTGCGATGGTTTTAGTTATCGTGAAGACGTTCTGGATAAACTTCCCGTAGTGGAGACCATGTATGTTAGTCCACGTCAGGAGAGTAATCATTGCAATGCCTGTGAGCTGCGTGGTCGAAAGTGAAAGAGCATACCCACCTGAGATATGTATCGGTGGGATTAGGTAGTTGGTCTCTGAGATCCAGGGGATGAGTTCACCGAAGTAGCGTGCGAATCCGATTGCAATCGCTGCGATGAGACCGGTCTGAATCACCATAAACAGTGTCCAGCCGTAAAGGAAGCCAAGTAGGGGGGAAAATGCCTCTCTAATGTAGATGTACTGTCCACCGGCCCGTGGCATCATTGCTGCGAGTTCTCCGTAGGACAGTGCAGCAGTAATTGTTAGGAGCCCGGTAATTACCCAAGATAAGAGTAGCCAGCCTGGATTTCCGACTAGCTGTGCCATGCCTGGTGTTACCAAGAAGATACCCGAACCGATCATCGAGCCTACAACGACCATTGTTGAGTCGAAGAGTCCCAATTCACGCTTGAACTCGGTTTCAAGTAAATTGGCCTCTTGGAACGGCTGAACTCGTTTGGGATTCTTCATGTGTACTTTAGGCGTCGGATTACGATATCTCAATTAATCTCACTACTAGTAGAAATGTTCATAGTTTTCAATGACTTGTGCGGAGCAGAATGTACCTGGATCCCGCAAATAGACTCAAAGAAAGGTTGGTGGAACATGAGTCAGTGATAGGAAAATCATCACATCAAGATAACATCGGCTCTGTAGGAACGGAGCGGATTTGGTATTGTATGAGCATTGGACCGTATCTACTCAAAGGTGGGTTCGTCCAGTAGTGCGTTGACAATCTTAAAACCTCGGTGCTACCGTCACCAGTTATGCCTCTTCATACAAAAATTCTTCTCGGCTTGATTGCGGGTGCTATTTCGGGTGTTGCTGTGAATTTTTTCGTTGGCAATGGCGACGAAAGCACTGGGCGTTTTGTCTCACTTGTGACTGAACCAATCGGACGCATGTGGCTCAATGCGCTGATCATGGTGGTGGTCCCTCTCATTATTTCTACATTGGCGGTTGGGGTGGCAGGTCTTGGTAGTCTTCGTCGCCTGGGTCGAATCGGTGTCGTCACCATGATGAGTTTTATGTCGTTAACGCTTATCTCCACCGTTCTTGGTTTGGCGGCAGTCAATTTAGTCAAACCTGGAGATGGGCTAGAACCAGAACTAACAGAACGCCTAATCGAGACTTATCAGGGACAAACCGAAGGAGCGATGGGATTAGCCGAGGGTGCTTTAAGCATGGATTTGTTGATCCGGATTATTCCTCGAAACCCAATTCAGGCGGCTGCTGATGGTGAGATGTTGGCGATTATCTTTTTTGCACTGATGCTCGGCGTAGCACTCACAATGCTGCCTGCGGAGAAGGGTGCGCCTATGCTCAGGTTTCTTGAGAGCCTTGGACATGTAACGGTCGCGATTATTGGTCTCGTGATGGTAGTTGCGCCCCTAGGGGTCTTCTGTCTCATTTTTAGCGTGACAGCGCGGTTTGGCTTTGAGATTTTGTTTAATCTTATGAAGTACGTAGGGACGGTCGTTGGTACACTTGGACTTTTCGTTATTGTAGTGTACCCGTTGATCCTAAAGTTCGTGGCTCGACGTAATCCACTCGAGTTTCTACTTAAAGCACGCGTTGCGGTGCTCACTGCCTTTTCGACCTCATCGAGTAGTGCGACTTTGCCGACTAGTTTACGGGTCGCACAGGAAAATCTTGGAATTTCACGGGGTGTGGCTGGGTTCGTCCTTCCACTTGGTGCGACCTTGAATATGGACGGCACGGCGTTATTTGAAGGTATAACCGTGCTCTTCATTGCGCAGGTTTTTGGAGCAGATCTTTCACTTGGAGCACAGGCGGTTGTTGTGCTGATGTCAGTTATAACATCTATTGGCGTTGCTGGTATACCCGGTGGTTCGATTCCAATATTGATGATGGTCCTTAGTATGGTTGGGGTTCCTGTTGAAGGCATTGCGATCGTGCTCGGCGTTGATCGTATTCTAGATATGTGCCGTACCACAGTTAATGTAACTGGAGATCTGGTATGTACGGCTGTTGTTGAACGGTTTCAAGGTGATACGGCGAATGTCGATGTAGACGTGTCATCTGGACTCGTAAAAAGTTGACTGTGAAGCAATTGTCACGTGACGAAGCTTGGGCTCTTCTAACTGAGTACACGACTTCTGAGAGTCTGCGGAAGCATGCCTTAGCAGTTGAGGCAGCAATGAGGGGTTACGCAAAAAAATTCTCTGAGGATGAAGAGGTTTGGGGTGTTGTCGCACTGCTCCACGACTTTGACTATGAACGCTGGCCTGATCCTGCCGATCATCCGTTCCGGGGAGCTGAGATCCTTCGGCAACAAGAGTATCCAGAGTTTGTTATACGCGCGATTCTTTCGCATGCTTGTTACGCCGGTGTAACTCGAGAATCGAAGCTTGAGCACACACTTTTTGCGTGTGATGAGATGGCGGGTTTTGTGACAGCGGCTTCGTTGGTTCGGCCATCGAAAAGCATATTGGATCTCGAGGCTCGGTCTGTAATGAAACGAATGAAAGATAAAGCCTTTGCGCGGGCCGTGAGTCGAGATGATCTACGACAAGGCGCAGAGGAGCTCTCTCTGCCGCTCGCTGAGCACATCGCAAACGTTATAACCTTCATGCGTGAGCGAGCAGACGTACTCGGTCTTAAAGGTAATCTCTAGAAGCTTTTAGCGATTATTGTGCTATTGAACGGAAGCTGCTGGTTTTTAGGCGAGTCTCAGTGGGTACGGTGACAGGAGATGAATCCAGCGCACATCGTTTTGAGTGGATCCCCTGAAAACGCTTTTGTTAAGTGCCATAAGTGAGCGTTCTAAAGGCGATCGGATAGAATATTGTGATGCAAGGTTCGATTAGAAAGCTTTTGAGCGAGATGGGTGAGAACCCCGAACGCGAAGGTCTTCGAAATACTCCAGAGCGAGTCGAACGTTCGCTCAGATTTCTCACATCGGGGTACCAAACTGACGTTGACACTGTTTTAAATAATGCACTTTTTTCTGTTGATTACAGTGAGATGGTTATCGTTAAGGATATTGACTTTTTTAGTCTTTGTGAGCATCATCTTCTCCCTTTTTTTGGTAAGTGCCACATCGCCTATTTACCTCGAACCAGAGTTGTTGGTCTCAGTAAGCTTCCTCGACTAGTAGAGGTGTTTAGTCGACGGTTACAAATTCAAGAGCGGTTAACGAACCAGATTGCTGAGACGATTCGTGAAAAAATTGAGCCGCTCGGCGTAGCTGTTGTCATGGAGGCGACGCATTTGTGTATGTCGATGCGTGGTGTAGAAAAACAGAATTCTTTTGCTGTGACAAGTGCGATGCTTGGTGTGTTTCGTGAGCAGACTAGGACAAGAATGGAGTTCCTCGAGTTGATTAAGAACCCCTCATATTCCAAGGGAATGCCTGCAGTTGATGCTGGTCGTGTCTCTTGTGTCTCGGACGAAGCCCGTTGAACTCATTTAGGCGCCTAATCGGATTCGTGTTTTTCTGGAACTGTCGTGTGCCGTATGGGTGTTTGGCGCTTATGCCATTCACGCTGGGTGCTGTGCTATTGGTCAGTGTCGGTGATCCTATTTTATCGGCACAGACTATACCTAATCCTTGGGAGATTGAGTGTCCAGCGCCACTTGGTCAAGGGGTTTCCACAGAGAAAAAATTTTGTGATGTTCTCACTGGGCGGGATCCCCTTGAAGGAATTATCATCAGGATCCCTCCGCATCGTGGGAGTGCACTTCTTTCGTTCGATCTACACAATAGACAGACTTACTCTGAGCAGGAGATTCTAGCCAAACGTGCTTTTTCACGTTACACAGCTACTATTGGGGTATTGACACTCGAGAACGAATTGTTGTCGCGTGCCGTGATCCAGAGTGAGTTTCGGACAGCGGATGACTTGGTTGATCGTATTACGGGAGGTGCAGGCCCAGGTGGTTTAAAAGCAGTGGCACCGACGGGTTCTGAAAGGATCAGTGTTGAAATTCCTTCTGGTATAAACGAGGTCAGCATACTTGGAGAAGAACTTGAGGTTATGCGTGTCGATCGTCAAGAGCATTTCACTTCGCCTGGACGTCCTATAGCAACGATCAGTAGCGTCAGTGTCGATTATCGTTTGAGACGTTAGTGATTTTTGATTCGTAGGTAATGCGAGAGATATTTTCTGATGTGATGACATGTATATAAGGTTGGGCACATCGATTATGGTTAGATTCGAACAGAGTGGCACGTGTGTGAAGTTAGAATCCTTTACGTTATGTTTCAAGAAAATAGTTAAATTATGACTCAGAAAGATCTTGTTGTTATTGGTGCCGGACCAGCCGGTTTAGCAGCAGCCATAGCTGCGCAAAAGTCAGGGCTTGACTACTTAGTACTCGAGCGAGGTGTTTTAGTTAATGCGATATTTCGTTTTCCGACGAATATGGTTTTCTTTACAACACCAGAGCTACTGGAAATCGGTGGATTCCCTTTCATAACACCTTATGAAAAACCAACACGTCTAGAGGCCTTACGTTATTATCGACGTGTTGTGGATGCTCTTGATTTGAGTGTTTCTTTTGGTGAATCTGTTATGGCTGTAAGTCAAGGTGAACATGGTCTCAGTGTGGAGACGCTATCAGATGGAGATCAGAGTCGTGTGATTCAAACGAAGACGGTAATTCTAGCGACAGGGTCATATGAGCAGCCAAACTTACTTAATATTCCTGGGGAGAACCTTTCGCATGTATCGCACTATTATCGAGAGGCACATTCTTACTATCGGAAGAGAGTGGTCGTTGTGGGTGGAAAGAACTCGGCGGCGGAAACGGCTCTTGACCTTTATCGCAATGGTGCGCGCGTCACACTTGTACATAGACAGGCATGTCTTAGCGAGGGAATTAAATATTGGGTGCTTCCAGACATAGAAAACAGGATCAAAGAGGAAAGTATTGACGGCCGATTCAAGACGCGAGTTATTGAGATCCGTGCTACGAGTGTAGTTATTGAATGTGCGGGTGTACAAGAAGAAATTCCGGCTGATGCTGTTTTTCTGCTTACCGGATATCGTCCAGATACAGATCTTTTGACACGATGTGGTATACGGTTCGACAGTGAGACATGCATTCCCGAGTATGATGAAAAGACTTTTGAGACTAATGTGCCGAATCTTTTTCTAGCTGGACAGATTGTGGCTGGTGTACATGGTGGGAAGGTGTTTATCGAAAATGGCAGATTCCATGGAGAGTCAGTTGTAGCAGGAATTGTCGAGCGATTAAACAAGGATGAAGTGCCTAGTACGGTCTAATGGAGGACATCCGTTTGCCAGCCCCACTTATCTACTAAGGTTTTCATTTCTAGTATTTCGATGAGTGTCAGGCATCGATCTAGTAATCCTTCACGTTCGAGTAGTGCCTGTCTTTCTAAGGGTTCTAATTCGAGATATTGAGACAAACTATTGACGAGGTCTGTATCTGCCATCGATGGGGAAATCTTGATTTCGTTACTCAAGCCTTCTGGAGCTTGGAAAAGAATATTTTCTAATCGTTTCCGTGCGGATCGAATTAGTACTGGGTTGTTGTTTCTGTCGTCTTGTTCGGACAGTGGTTCTGTACGAGCGATTCTGTAGGAATGTGTGGTCGGTTCTTCCGAGATAATCCGAAACTTTTCAAGTCCATGCAAGATAATGTTATAGCAGCCATCGGCCAGGCGGTCGGTATGGGTGATTCGGCCGACACAGCCGATCGGATAAATCGGTTGATGCACATCTCTTGTGACTTTTTTACCTGACTGAAGTAGAACAATTCCGATTAGCTGGTTGCCTTCTAGGGCATGAGCTACCATTTCGCGGTAACGAGGTTCAAAAATGTACAGGGGTAAGAAAATTCCGGGGAAAAGGACTACGTTGTGCAAAGGGAAGATAGGAATAGTTGATGACGGCATAGATCTAAAAGATGTTTAGTAATTAACGCTAACAAAGCTCACTTTACCCATCGGTTGATTTAAAGTACTTCACACGTCCGAATGTCTTCTGAATGCCGAGTGGCGTGGACCAAAAGACAAAACCATCTTAACATGTAGTTCACATGTTTCGCTTACGTCATCCAGGTGTCGATTCGGTACAGCCGCTTGTGTTCGCACATCGTGGTGGGGCAGCACTCGCACCTGAGAATACACTGGCATCATTTGATCAAGCCATTGAGCTAGGGGTGGATGGATTCGAGTTGGATGTGCGTCTTTCAAGTGACGGGATTGTAGTGGTACACCATGATGCTACTTTGAGACGGACTATGGGTGTCTCTGGAAATGTCGAGATGTTCACGGCCGACGAGCTCAGCCGAATGGATGCTGGGCATCAATTTCTGGTTAATGGAGATCACCCATTTCGTGATCGTGGAATCGGAGTTCCGAGGTTCCGAGATGTGTTAATTCGATATCCGGATACAGCTTTAATCGTTGAGTTAAAGTTGCCGTGTGAAAAGTTAGCATGTGCCGTAGTCGAAGAAATTAAAGCGGCAAATGCGCTTGATCGTGTTTGTATTGGGGCAGAACGAATGGGTGGGCTTCATACTGTTAGGGCGTATGAGCCAGAGTTAGCAACCAGTGCCGGTAAGAATGAGGTGCGCTTTTGGTTGTACCGGTCATGGATACGGCTACCTGTACGTAATACCTGTTATCGGGTGTTTCAGGTGCCCGAAAGGTCAGGTTGGACGAAAGTTATTTCTCCCCGTTTTATTCGTTATGCGCATCAGCTTGGTATTCCCGTACAGATTTTCACGGTAGACGTTGTTGAGGACATGGTACGACTGCTTGATTGGGGGGCTGCTGCGATCATCACAGATCGCCCTGATCTTGCGGTGCGAACGGTTCAATCTTGGATACGTAATCAGACGATGAGTCGTTGAAGGTTTCTCGATACGGTCGGTCATCAGTACAGAACTCTGGTGATACACGATAGAAAAAGTTGCTACAAAGACTACTTGGTGACTTACCCCTAGTGAAAGCCTCAAGAATCTGTAGTAGGTGCTACCTTAGAGTGGATGTTCTGTCTGCTGGTTGTAGGCGTCGGCCTGTTCGTGGGCGTGGTATGAACTTCTTACAAGTGGGCCAGATTCAACATGACCGAAGCCTAACCCTAGGGCTATTTGTTTAAGTTCTTCGAACTCGTCTGGATGATAGTAACGAGTCATCGGTAGATGTGCTTGTGATGGACGTAAGTATTGGCCGATGGTCAGAATTCCACATTCAACTCTACGAAGATCCTTCATCGTATCGACGAGTTCATTCCATGTTTCGCCTAATCCGACCATCAAGCCTGATTTAGTTGTGATCAGCGGTGTGTAGCGATACGCGCGGCTTAATAATTCAAGTGTACGGGGATAACGTCCACCAGATCTTGCTTTTTTGTAGAGACGTGGAACTGTTTCAGTGTTGTGGTTGAGAATATCTGGTCCAGAATCTAAGACGGTATGTAGTGGCCCTTCTTTGCCTCGGAAATCTGGTATCAGGACTTCAATGCGGCAGGTTGGGCTTGCACAGCGAATCTTTTGAACGGTTTCAGAAAAAATCGAAGCACCACCGTCTTCAACGTCGTCACGGTCTACCGATGTAATTACGACATGATTTAGTTCCATGGCTCGAACTGCTTCTGCCACACGGTCTGGTTCTGTAGAATCGAGCGTAGATGGTCGTCCGTGGTTAACGGCACAATAACCGCATGCGCGTGTACAAATGTCACCGAGGATCATGAAAGTGGCTGTGCCGTGGTGCCAACACTCTCCAATGTTCGGACAGTGAGCCTCTTCGCACACGGTGTTGAGACCTGTGTTTCGCATTAAATTTTTGAGACGCATGTAGCTTGGTGAGCCTGGAGCGCGAACTTTTAGCCATTTTGGTTTTGGCCCATGTTGGTATGCGGAAGTCTCTAATGACATTGTTGTAGTTGTGCGAATCGCTAGATTGAATAGTTTCCAGTCTTCGTGCGCCCTCAAATTCCTTGGCAACCCACTCATATGTTACTGATTCCGTTCCTTGCAGTGCAATCAGTACGGTCGATTAATGTGAGTTTATCGCTAAGATTAGTCCAGGAAGGATATTCTCGGTTCGATGAATTTATACGTAATTTCTGGTGGTGCATGTCTGGTCTGACTATAATGGCGCTGTGTCTCTAGACCAAAATGAGTGCGAGCGACCCTTTCCCAAGAGGCTTGGTATTTACCTGGGGACTAATCTTGATCGTGTGAGGAAATGGGTTGTAACTTTCGTTCGCTGGGAAAGGATGATTTGGACAACGTCAGTCGTAGTGGTTTTTACCTCAGTTCTATTGACTGGGGCTGTTCCTCAACTTCCTGATCTCAGTCACCGGCAGAGACAGACCGACGCCAGAGTTCAATTAGAGCTTCGGACGCAAGAGTTTATTGAAGCTCAATTGCAGATGGCTGATCTTCTCTATGAAGACGGTCAGTTCCGTAAAGCTCTTTCTACTTATACCAAAGCGAGAAAAACAGAAAGCCGGAACCAGCAAAAACGGGCGGCTAGTGGTATTGTGCGATCCGCATTGCGAGTGGCTAGGTTTGACCTGGCCTTGTCTGAAGCTATTTCTCTTAGAGAGACATATCCTGACGAGGCTTCGGTGATTGCGTTACATGGGGATGCTTTGTGGTCTTGGGGGCTTTTCCAAGAAGCTGAAGATGCCTATTCTGAAGCGTTACTTGAAAATAGTAAGAGTGCTAGAGCACAGAATGGTTTGGCGCGCGCGTTGGCAGCGAGAGGAAGGCTTAACGAAGCTTTGGATGCGGCACAGATCGCCGTGAGGCAGTTACCGCAGGAAGCTGAATTACACCATACCGTTGGTACCGTTTTTGAGCGGTTAAATCGTTTTGAGGACGCTGCAGCATCTTTCGCTAACTATGCCAACTTACTACCGAATCGTCATCGGAGTGATAAGGCCGCTTGGGCTAGGTCAGAGATCAGATTTCTTAGATCTTTCGGTCAACGTGTACCGCTCGAGATGGAGCCAGAATTGTCCGAGCAGCTTCATACTGTTCCTTTCAAGCTCATTAAGGATAAGGTCGTTGTAAGAGCAAGGATTAACGACAACGAACCCGTTGATCTCGTTCTCGATACAGGTGCTGAGAAAACGGTACTCTCTCGTCGTTCAGCACAGCGCCTTGGTGTTATTCCTGTAGTTTATACACTTAGTGCAGGTGTCGGTGACGTTGGCCTTCGTGGTCTACAGCTCGGCCGATTAGACTCACTTGAAATTGGTTCGCTTCGTATGAATAACGTGCCGTGTCTGATTAAGAGTCCGTCTCTTGGAGGACTACCGAGTCGTGAGCCTGACGGATTTTCACCGCTAGCACTCGGAATGTCGATGGTGATTGACTATCAACGGCTAACGATTACTATGGCGCGTAAACTTCCAGAGAGAGAGACTGAGATAGAGCTTCCGCTTCGGCTACATCGCCTTGCTACCGTTCGAGGAATGGTTAATGGTGAACCTGTAAGTTTTGTTGTGGATACCGGTGGTCAAGTGATTTCTATCAGTGAGTCGACTGCTCGTTCAATGTCGGAACCGCCCGGGGGACGCCATATTCCACTTCGTGTCTACGGCACATCAGGATGGGATAAAGACGCGTTTCTAATGCCGGGTGTACAACTCCAGTTTCAGGAGATCCATTTTCCAAGCTTTCCAGTGGTAGTGCTTAATTTAAGAGCACCAAGTACACTGCTTGGTTTCCGTGTTGGAGGTATTGTAGGGCACGACTTTCTAAGTAGGTACCAAGTTGGCATCGATCTGGTACGTAGTGTCGTGGGGCTTTCTTCCTCGACCTGAGTTGATCTTTAGTCGATAGTAGTTTTGATGAAACCGACGCTAGTGGCTTGTGCCTGTTTCGTTTTTACGTTTGAGTCTTGTCTCTAACCGTGCTTTCCGTCTCCGGTGAGCTTCCTTCACTAAACGTTTGTCTTCAGCGGTTTCTTCGCGAAGTGGGGGAACTGGGATCGGTTGACCATCTGTATCGACAGCGACGAAGGGAAGAAAAGCCCTACTTGTTACTCGCTGTGCGCCGGTCAAGATCTCCTCAGAAAGTACTTCCACTGATACTTCGAACGATGTTTGAAAAGTACAGGTTACGCGAGCCCGAAGAATGATTAGATCGCCAACTTTGATTGGATGGAGAAACTCAAGACCGTCAACAGCTGCGGTTACCAAGAGGCTGCGCGTATGGCGGTGTCCAGCGATTACACCAGCAATATCAATGAGATGCATCACCGTACCGCCAAGGATGAATCCGAGCGGATTTGCGTCGTTCGGTAGAACGACCTGAGCCATCTCAGTAACTGAGTCCGAAGGGCTTTTTGTCGGCAGGTTGCCTGTGGTGGACATGGTTAGGTGTATCGATACGGTTTGACGATAGTTTGCGTTTACTACATCTTCTTTGAAGCGTTACGCGAAAGTTTCTTTTTAAAAATCGTAGCCGATCCAAATGTCGAATTTTGCACGCCTGAATGTCGAGCTTCCGCCATTGGCTGCGAATAACAGATCTTCCCACTCCTTGTTGAATAATGTACGCCATGACCAGTCGAGGTGGATTGGGATCCCGAGCGTGAAAGTTTCAAGGCCTATGCCGTAGGAGGCACGAGTATCAGTCAGTCGAAAGCCTGAGATCTCTGTAGGTTCTCCGAAGGTCCGTTCAGTTAGATTTGTATCCGGATTAGTGACTGAGCTGGTGACTGGTGTATGCATCTCAGGTCCACTGGTCCACAGGTTAAATGGTTGCTCGTTGAACGCTGCGCCTCCGAAGTTAGCGAAGAAAACACCCCTCACTCCTCCCATTACTCCAAATGGAGTCAGCATGGCCTCAATGAGAGGGAAGCGAAGCTCGGCGTTTAAAAAGAATGCTTTGTGGCCTATAAATTCTAAGTACTCGTAGCCACGCATCTCTGAGTTTCCACCGAAGTAGATAAAATCGGGGTAATCACCTGAGCCAAGAAATCCACGAGCTCTGAAGGCCAAGACACCAGTTGTACCGATCCGCTGATAATAGCGAGCGTCGGCCTCAAGTGTTCGTCTTGACAGTGTGTCGCCAATCTTTGGTGAAAATGTGAATGAAAGCTTCATGGTGTTACCGTCCAGAGGGCCGAATTCTCTGAATATGGTGGTTTCTTGGATAAACGTGACACTCAAGGGTATAAGGGTACCGTTGTTAAAAAGCGTTGTACCAAATTGCTGTTGTTGAAAATTACGTGAAAAGTTTTCAAGAGCAGGGTCATTAAATCTTTCTGATTGATGGACTACACCACCGGACACTTCCACCCGACGGTATTTATTGAAGGGATAAATGCCAAAGAATGAGCCGCCCCGCTGTGTTCTGACCGCGAGCGCATTGTCTCGATCGAGGAAGCTGAAGGCAGGATCATAAAATACACCTGCTTGTCCGAAGTAAAATTGTGTTTGAGAAAATCCCTGTACTGCATATTGAAAGCGTTTCGAAAGATTCAGGTAGGATGCTGAGAGTGTACGGTACTGAGAAATTGATGCAGCATAGAGATTGAATTGCTGATCACCGAGGATGTCGGTCATTGTTACCGTGGTGCCTCCAAAGAGATCACCGCCGCTGGTCACTCCGACACCGATAGGGGGGCGCCCTTCGAGAAATATGTTTTCAAACGTACCTTTTTTACGGCTGTTGTTCGCAACTAGAGTGTGTGTTAGCGGTGCTCGGAAGTCGATAATGGGGCCTGGGCTACCGAAATCGTTCGATGTAACAGTAGAAAGTGGCTCTGTTGGAGTAATTGTATGAAGACCGTAGTCTCCTTTGAAATAAGTTACGAATACGATCTCATTTTTGTTGGGATTGTCTCTTCTCAACGTTACAGGTGAGACGTTACCTCCCAAGGCATCGGTATACTGCTTTAGTTGACCGTTTTGTAAGTCTAGAGTCCAAATATTGAAAATGTTTCCGTTGCGCGCGAGATCGACATCGATCATTTTTTCTGGATCAAGTGCGGTCGATGAGAAAACGATAGTGTTGTCGTCAATGAACTGTGCGCCTGAGTCGTCGTGAGTTCCGAATGTGAGTTGTGTCTTTTCCTTTGTTCTAAGGTCCATTCGGAATAGTTTATCGTTGCCACTTATACGAGAGACGTAAACAATGGAATTTCCATCCGGAGAGAAAGTCGGTGCGTAGTCACCAAATTCGTCGTTGGTTAGGTTGGTCAGTTCCTCAGTCGTTAGATCGAGCGAGAAAATATCTCCAACTCCATTTTGTAGCGCTGACAAAATAACTGTACGGTCGTTTGGAGAGATATCTGGAGATTCTGGTTCGTCAACGTCAGTCATCTCTATTTTTTTAACAATTTTGGCTGTTGGGACGTCCTGTAAGACGAGTGACTTCTTTTTTTCTGTTCGTACAAAGTACGCGAGACGGTCGGTAGTTGGAGACCATGACATCCACGGTGCTGTAATGAATCTCGCGCCTGGTGCAGTTATGTACTCATAACCTCGATCTTGGTCGAATCCACTCGTAAGGTTTCGAATTACTTCCCCGTTCTTTGATGAAATCAGAATAATGTCGTACTCGAGGTCTTTCTGATTCGCGCTAACGGCTGCCAGAAGATCTCCTGAAGGTGAGGGCTCAATAGAGAGGATTCCGACGAATTTACCACGACCTGAACGAGGTGCTAGATTCCTTCCGTAGTCGGCAGGGCGTTCTTTGTCACGGAAGGGCTTAAAGCGCTCCTTGAGGTACTTATCGAATTCGATGTCGAATTCTTCGCCTGAGATTTTAAAGGCTTGTTCGAAAGGACTTTCCCCTCCACCGATCATTCCGCGCCTAAGTGAAAATAGAAACTCCCGGATACCTTCTTTGCCCCATCTTGATTCAATAAATTCAAAGGCTGCATGTCCCAGGTTGTAGACAAGACGAGGATTTGTGAAACCGCCATAGCCCTCGAATTCGCTCATTCTTGGGATGATGTCAGCAATTGCAGCATCTCGAACCGTCATCATGTCCATCGGTGTCCATTGACCGCGCATGTAATCAGCCAAGCCCTCATCAACCCATAACGGGACTCCACGGCGCATTAAAGATCGAGGAATGATGTCAAACTCGAAAATATGAGTAAGCTCATGAACAATGAGGCCGTACAGGCGATCTGGGGGCTCATCAATGGGGAGCACCATTCTGTCACGTCTAGGTTCGGCGAACGCTGCTACTCCTTCAGGAATGTCTCCAGGAATAATGTTCTGTTGTGAGAATTCGCTATGCGTTTTAAACAACACCAGAGGTACCAATTCGGCGAGATCGTGTTTGAGGTCACCTGAGATTTTTTGGTAGGCACTTTCGGCGTAGCCTGCTACACGTTCGAGATGTTCTTCGAGTTCTGGATAGTAGTAGATCTCAAAGTGTTGCGTGGTGTAGATGTGCCAAGAAAAATTGTCGTGTCTGACGCGGTTTTTACCAAAGTAGGGTACGAATGGTGTTGATGGAGTTTGTGCGGCGGCTTCCAGGGTCGGCCCAACGAGCATTACTAGGGAAAGGACAGCCAGGCCAAAACATTTTGCGAGGACTGATGGGAAACTCGTACACATAGATATTTACCTCGATTGCAGCAGTCGTAATACAGGCTACTTCGGGACCCCGTCATCTTACTTTCCTGAGACAGAACCTGCAATGATAGTGGGATTTTTGAATATGCTTCACTTGGATTTACTAAGGAAATTCTCCGAGAGCAGGCGATGAATGAGCACGTTAACTGGTAAATCTCATCGAACTCGATTGGGTTGTGTCTATATCACAAAAGTACTTTTTCTGTGGGAAATGTTGTGAGTGAAGGACTTAACTTCACTACTCTAATTGACTTCTCCGGTGTGGAGAGATGCCTTACGTGATACATTGTGCTTCCCTTTTACTTTGACTATGCTTCGCTGGGGGTCTTAGGGTATAGAGATTCTTGACATGGCAGTTTTCCTGGCGTTAGTCTGCCTTGGTCGATCGTATTGGCCAAGTAGTTGTGTGTGAAAGGCGATCTAGCGCGTTTGATTTTTCATTGTACGGAGGAGTGAATGAAAAAACGTTGGATTCTAGCTTCGGGGGGGTCACTTATGCTGGCTCTTCTTACCCTTCCGTTTACCTGGGAGCGCTCTGTTGCATTGAATTCTGATGTTCGAGTTGAGTCTGCCTCGGCCGAAGCAGACGCAGCTTTTTGTGACGAAGAACTAGAGCCTGCGAACTTGGACTTCACCATCAAAGATATGAATGGTGAGAGTGTGGTACTTAGCGAGCATAAGGGTAGTGTTATTCTCCTAGATTTTTGGGCAACATGGTGCGGTCCCTGCAAGATTGAGATCCCTGGTTTCGTCGAGTTGCAAGATAAGTATGGAGACGACGGTCTCGTTGTGCTTGGCTTCTCCGTCGATGATCCAGTTGAGAGACTTCAGCCTTTCGTTGACGAATACAAGATGAATTATCCAGTGTTAGTTGGACTCGGTCGGGACGATGTTCAAGAGGCTTTTGGCCCCATTTATGGTATTCCGACGACCATTGTAATTAACCGTGACGGCGAGATATGTAAAAGGCATATGGGCTTTTCTAGTAAGGAGCAATTCGAAAAGGAGATTAAGGCGCTTCTCTAGTGATTTGCACTGTTATTTGACTTTTTCGTACGCGAAGTACTCCATCCGTCAACACGGTTCACTTTGCACAAAGAAGAAGATTTTGAAGAGGAAGACTAGTAGCTCACGGTGAAGCTTTTATTACAGTCAGCTGTTGAGGACGTTCATGGCTAAGCTAGGATCTGAGGTTGAAGTCAAGTGTCCGTGCTGTAGTGCCACCTTGGTCTTTGATCTTAATTTGAAACGTATAGTGCGTCATCTGGAGCCAGAGAGATCAGACAAACCTGAGTTGTCGAAAGCCGAAAAGATCTTGGCTGACGAAAAGACGCGCCGGGAAGCTTTATTTAAGCAATCTGTTGATGCGGAGAAAACACGTGGTGATGCGCTGTCGAAGCGCTTTGACGAAGCCCTTGAACAAGCCCGTAAAGAGCCAGTCGAACGACCAAAGTGGGATTTCGACTTAGATTGAGACGGTGGGCCTTCTATTCCCTCGATGACTCTCACTGGCTGAATTCAGCGGGGAGTTTTGACCACCGTTCGCGTCCACGGTAGTTGGTTGGTTTGCGATTAGGAAACCGAGTTCGAAATTCACGATATTTGCGCCGTAGCCGGTCGATTTTACGATCTGAAGATTTAATGGACCGGTGTGGGTAGTCGATGAGAAACCGTTCGACTTTCCAAACGTTAGTTGTTACTAGTCGCCAGTTATAACTTTTAAGCATTCGCAGATCGACGACTGCGTAACCAGTGATACGCCCCGTAAGATCAACGAAGGGTTCCACATAGCTGAGTGCTAATGCTCGAGGCGTGGTGAATACTGCCCGGCGGCCGTGGAGGCCTGGATCTCGGGACCTTCCTATTGAACCCCAACGTCCAGCTCTTCGGTATAAAAAGATTACGTGATCAAGATTATCGATTGATTCGAAACTCATAAGGAGTGGGGGATAGTTGTGTTGTTCGAGAATGACAGCGGCTGTGAGTACCGCTTCGAGACAGTGTGCACTGCCTGTACGGAGAACACCTCGGAAACTTCGTAGTGTCACGCCATGTGGTGGAAGTTCGTGATTGTAGTTCAATTGGTTGAGGAAGTTTTGAACCTTCGCTGGGCTAGTGAGACGATTAATAATTCGGCGCTCATAAGCAGTGAATGATGAAGAAGATGGTTTCGTCATAGTTCTTTTGTTCATTTTTCTGAAAATCAATCCTTGTCTATTCTTTGACTCTAGGATGCCATAAGTTTTAGTGGCGTATGTAAGTGTTGTCTATAAGAACGGTGGGGACTAGTAGCAGGGCGTTGTATGTCAAGATGCATTTGGAGAGCCACTGTAGATCGAGGTTTGGATAGTCGTAAAGGTTCTTATAAGAAAACAGCACGAGGCACGATATGAATCCTGATATACTCTCACTGTCCGAAAAGATAGTGGCATGTTACCAGCGAGGGGTTCAAACCGCTCAAGGCCTATGCCCTTAGGCTTTCTGGTGAGCGTCTTTCCTGTTGCGCGTGGATTGGCGACTTCTCTTTAAATTGCGCAATATTTACAGGAGCTAGTAAATTAAATGGGCAGCAGATTGTATGTGGGTAACCTACCTTATTCCACCACTGACGAAGAACTCACTGAGTTGTTCGCCAAAGCCGGCACGGTCGCAAGTGTTCGGGTGATGCGTGACATGGCTACGGGACGCGCACGCGGGTTTGCTTTTGTCGATATGCATACGGACGAAGATGCACAGAAGGCGATTGAGCAGTTTCACCAACACGAACTTTCAGGTCGGGCGTTGATGGTTAATGAAGCCAGGCCGAAGCCTGCCAATCCACGTGGTGGGACTGGTGGAGGTGGAGGTGGATTTGGGCGCGCCTCTGATTTCGACAGCGAAGACTTCAGTGGTGGCCGGCGACGTGAACCTCGCTGGTAAAAGTGAACGAAGTCTCTTGAAGTAGGCTGGTTTGTGGATACACGTAGGACTTTTACGTGTTGTAATTGTTCTTCCTGCTGGTTTATTTTCTAGGTCGTGGTTGTGAATTGGAATGGCGGTGTAGTTCTGTCGTTCAGGCACTTTCCGGTCTAAGCTTCTTCGACCGCTTGTTTTGATGATGTGGTCGAAAATGATCTTTTCAAATTTTGGTAGACGGTGAAGAAACTTCTCTTCACTACCTCTACCTTGCCACGCTTTCCCTCTGATCCGGAGGCGCGATTCGTTCTTGATCTGGCTCATGCGTTGAGCGATCGCTACGACGTCACCATTCTGGCACCTGCCGATCCGAACGCACAGTTGCTCGAACAAGATGGTCCTGTCACCATTCAGCGTTATCGCTATGCGCCGTTTCGATTTATGGAACGTCTCGCATATCCAGGGGCGATTATGCCGCGTTTGCGAAGGCATCCCTTGTTATGGTTGACCGTCCCCATGTTATTTTTCGGACTTTACTTTTCGCTTCACCGTCTTCTGCAGCAAAAATTTGATTTAGTTCATTGTCACTGGCTGATTCCTCAGGGTTTGGTACAGGCGCTTGGTTTTTCAGGCAGTAACGTACCGCCTTTTGTTGCGACAGGCCTTGGCGGTGATCTGACTATATTTAACGGTGCACTTGGACGCTTCTTATTTCGACCAGTCTTTGAGCGTGCTGCTAAGGTCACTTTGATCTCTGAGTCTCTTCGGACTGTTTTAGGGACGAGGCGTACTGATGCATCGGTTATTCCGATGGGCGTGGATATTAAAAAATTCCATCCTCGTTTGGCGTTACCAGGCTATTTTTCACGATGGTGTGGTGAGCAGCCAGTGTTGTTATTTGTCGGGCGACTAGTAGAGAAGAAAGGCTTGAGGGTGCTACTGCAGGCAATGGCTGAGCCAGTAGTTCAGCTGACGGGAGCCCATCTCGTAATTGTTGGCGATGGTCCTCTTAAGCAAAAGCTTGCAGACTATCGCAATATATTGAATTTACGTGAAAAGGTTCACTTCGTTCCTGCGGTTATGCATACGGAGTTGGCGTCAATGTATGCGTCGGCTGACGTATTATGTGTGCCATCTATCGTTGAGGCGAATGGTGATACCGAAGGGATGCCGACGGTTATACTCGAGGCGAGTGCTTCGGCGACACCCTCTGTAGCTACTTCCGTTGGGGGTATTACCGAGTTTATTATTGACGGTGTCAATGGATTAGTGGTTGCTCCTGGTGATGCAGCCTCGTTGGCTGGAGCGATTGCAAGATTATTGAATAGTCCCGTACTACGCGAGCGTCTGGGACGGGCCGCTTTGCAGAGTGTTGCCGCGTACGACTGGAGTCAAATTGCGAAGCGTTTCGATACGTTATATGGATCTGTGTTGCGAAATAATGATGCGATGTCATGAAAAGACCAGGTGCTGTGTGCGCTTTTAAGGTGCTTAGCTAAGAGGTGTTTTGTCGTGCGAATTCGATGGCACGACGCTCTGCCCAGTAGCCATCATCGTTGTGCGGCACTGCGATGAAACGAGAATGCCCACCGTAGCGCGTTATAACGATTGATACGTGAGGGTTTTCAAGCAAGCTTGGTTCTCTGAATTGTTCCGGAGGGACAAAGGGGTCGTCCTTTGCAGACAGTATCAGAGTGGGCACGCGGATTTTTTGCGTGACTCTTAGGGCACTCGCCCGGTAGTAATAGTCATTAGCATCTAAAAAGTTATGATGAGGGGCGGTGAATTGTTCGTCGAATTCACGGACAGAAGTGACCTTGCCAAGGTCGCCGAGTGTGTAGCGTTTCGGAAAAAGTCGTGCCTTTTGGCGAATACGGCGTTTAAGATTCCTGACAAAGTTCCATTGGTACACGAAATTTTCACGTCGATCTAGTGCAGTGACACAGCGTGCGAGATCGAGTGTTGGAGAGATGGCACAGACTGCATGTAATTGTGGTGGAGCGCAGCCTCCGTAATCTCCAGCCAGCTTTACTGCGAGGTTGACTCCGAGCGAGTACCCTGCCACAACGAATGACGAGAGTTTGTCGACTTCAACGAGCTCTTTCAGAACCGCTGCGGGATCTTCTGTAAGACCAGAGTGATAAAGACCAGGTGAAAGGTGTTCGGTCCCACCGCAATTTCGCTGGTTGAGTCGGATTACGTTGAATCCCGCTAGGAAAGCTTTGTCAGCAAGTCCTACCATGTAATGAGCGAGACTTGAGCCTTCAAGTCCGTGCAGTGCGATTAGTGTGGGATGATGTTTCGGTTCGCGCTTCCAATGGCAATGTCCAAGGACCCTTGTGTCTGATGCAACGTCAAAGTAGCGTGGTACGGGAGCGGGCAGTCTGGGGAAGCGTCTCGGATGAGCCCAAGCGTAGAGAGTCATACGATGGCCACCACGGAGATAATTTGGGGGACAGTAGTTATGCATCGGTCTTGGCTGCGATAGGGTAGACTATTTTTAATTACTGTACTGCCAGGGAACGAGATTTTCCTCGGTCCCTTGACGATGTTGGGTCTTCATGCCGTTGAAACCACGAGAGAAATCGAGTAGCCAGATGTCCCGCCGAGCTGCGAGACATTTGCGGCGTCGTACAGCTCGATCGGAACGTGACGGTATCAAAGAATTAACACAAATGGCTACCGAAGAAGTTCCACGGTCTGTCGTTTGGACTTTCGTAATATTGACGGTGGTTGCCGCTTATTTGGTACGTTCTTGGTTTCCACATGCATGGAACGAAGCTTCTAGAGCGTCGAGTATTTTTTATGAGGGGGATACTCGGCAATTCATGCTGCACGCTGCACAACTCGAGGAGGGAGCCTCGGTTAATAATGGTTTGCCCTTTCGTCCTCCAGGTTGGCCATGGGTGTTGTCAATTTTTTTTCGGGTGATGGGCTACTCTCCACTAAGTGGACAACCGGTTGATCCGGCCGTTGTGAAGAGTTTCGTGGCCGGAATTAGTGCGCTTTCGGTCGGATGTATTACGTTCCTGACCTGGAGGCTGGCTGGATTTGGTGCGATGTTGGTTGTGGTTCTATTTGGTACGTTCCACTTCGGTCACGTGGTACAGGGTACGGTCCCAAATTCTGAGGCACTTTACGGGTTGCTTCTTGTGATGGGTCTTTTACTCGCGTCGTACTGGATCCCAGATAGTGAAATTGGAAGTCGGAGTGTAAGTCATGGTCGGACCGATAGGTCATCTTCTTCGAGACGAGCATTTTTTCTCGGATGTGTGGCAGGTGCAGCAACACTAGTTCGTGCCGAGTTTGGGCTATGTGTTGTGTTACTAGTGCCTTTTCTTTGGTGGAGTACAGGATCGAAACGGCATGCCCTGCTTACGTTAGGTGCGTATACTCTCGGTGTTGTTTTATTCCTAACACCATCTACCATTGCCCATTGGCGAGGCATTTCGAAGTTCAATGCCAAGTTCGCAGACGCGTTACCTGAACCATTGTCACGTTTTGCACCGGTTACTAGTTACGGAGGATTCAATTTTGCCCATGCTTTCCATGGTTATACTGACGGGACAACTAATCTTGATCTCTTAATTCGCACACCGAAATCTGATTTAGAAGAAGCACTTGTGAACAACGGTAAACTCGACATCACTCAACCAGTTTCCTATGATTTGTATGTAAACGGTTACCGGATTGGTGCGAAGTGGATTCTTGCGCATCCAGTCGAAGCCTTAGTTCTACTTGGTAAGAAGTTACAGATTACATCTGGTGCTCTAGCTCTTGGCTATTTGCAAGATAATCGCGTAGCGGGTGTCGCTGGGCGCCGTCGTCGAGTTGACCAGCTTGATCCAACCGTCAGATGGCTTTGGCCTTTTCATTTTTCTCTGGCCGTACTTGGTATCTGGGTACTGCGTCGTCAACGCCGGACGCTTTGGTTGTTGGCGATGCCGATGGTGACTCTTATGGCTGCGCTCACGTTTTTTGGCTATGTCAGACTCGGTGTAGTTTACACACCAGTACTGTGGGTGTTGCAAGGCGCTGCACTGGCATCAGTGTTTAGGTGGTTGCCATGGCCTTTGGGGTTCCGTGTTCACGTCAAACTTATCGTGGCTGGTATTGCTTTGATTTTGTTGCTGACAGAGATGTTTGGTGCACAAGGTGTTCGGCAGCTTTATATCCATGGACCACAGAATCCAGATGGTTCCCCCATCCGTGACGCTGCTATCCAGCTTTTGACGACACGACCGTCAGGGCGCTGAGGATCTCTTGGTTTTTAGTTGTGAGTCCCAGAAAGGACGACAAAATGTCGCCATCTCAGGAAACAGGTGATGTGGTTAATTCAGATGCCGTCGTAACAGATTCACGTGTTACGTGTCAGAAGTGCCAGCATGATTGGGAAGAAGACTCATTCCGCCGAGGACTTTGTGTCTGCACAGCTTGTGGCTGGCATGGTCCACTAACTGCTAAGGATTGGGTGGATTTAATTGCTGATGCTGGTACTTTCAAAGAGATCGGCAAGAAAATCTATCCATCTGATCCTCTCAAATTTAAGGATTCGAAACCTTACCGTCAACGCTTACGTGAGGCTGAAGATCGTACGGGTATGTACGATGCAGCACTCTCTGGTGAAGCGTGTCTCGATGGGCATCCGGTTGTAATTATTTCTATCGGTTTCGATTTCATGGGCGGAACAATGGGGTCGGTCGTGGGAGAAAAAGTGGCCCGTGCGTTTCAGGTGGCTACGCGTCGCCGACTGCCCGTTATTTCGATTCTAGCCAGCGGTGGAGCGAGGATTCAAGAAGGCATGTTGTCACTGATGCAGATGGCTAAAACTGCAGCTGCGGTATCGAGACATCAGAAGGCAAAACTTCTTTACGTATCCGTTTTGACCAATCCGAGCTTCGGAGGTCCCTTTGCAAGCTTTGCTTCTTTGGGAGACGTTCTCATCGGTGAACCAGGTGCTGAGATAGGGTTCGCGGGTTCACGTGTTGTTGCGGGTACTATCTCTGAGGAGATTCCAAGAGACGCGAGAAAAGCCGAACGCTTGCTTGAGCGTGGAATGATCGACATGGTCATGCCGAGACTAAAGCTTCGACACTCACTTGCATTACTGATATCAAAATTGACACGAGATCGTTCGAGAGAATGGTCAGCTGAACCGCCCAAAGCTTCTAGTAAGGTCTCGCGTTCGCCTGTCGAGGTAATCGAATTAGCCAGGTTGCCTGAGCGGCCGCGTTCACGTGATTACATTACTCGATTGTTTACTTGGTTTATGGAGCTACATGGTGATCGGTGCTATGGTGACGATGGGGCTATTATTGGCGGCTTAGCCGATCTACATGGCCATCCGATCATGCTTGTTGCTCAGCAGGGGGGGGCATCTATGCCCTTGCCTGAAGGGTATCGGAAGGCAAAACGTCTTTTGCTTCTTGCCGAGAAGTTTGAATTACCAGTTTTAACTCTTGTTGATACACCAGGAGCGTTTCCTGGACTAGAAGCTGAGCATCGAGGTGTTGCATTAACTATTGCCGAAAGCCTGTCGACACTTGCCTCTCTTGAGTCACCTATTCTCAATGTTGTTATTGGTGAAGGAGGTAGTGGCGGCGCTCTTGCGCTTGGTCTCGCAGATGTAATCCTTATGCAACAAAACTCGATCTATGCAGTGATTTCTCCTGAAGGCGCTGCGGCTATTCTTACGCATGACGCATCTCGTGGACAGGATCTATTGCCTGCGATGAAGCTCAGGGCGGAAGACTTACTCGATCTGGGAGTGATCGATGGCATAGTGTCAGAGCCCCCTGGGGGTGCTCATCGAGATCCTGATGCGGCAGCCAGACTGTTACTCGAGAGCGTCCTTTTTCATTTTTCACGTTTGACGGATGTTAAACCGAAAAAACTATTGCGTAAACGCCTTGAACGGTACCGCTCTATAGGGCGCTTCGAGCGAGGCATAACAAGAAATCTTCGAAAGTTGGTTGGGCGTATTGCAGGACGGTCTGTGTGACTCCGCATAGAAAGATTAAGCGCCGAACTGAAGTGCGACAATACCCAAAAGGTGCGTTTCTTCGGACGTTAGGAAAACAGGCCGGTTCTACTAGACACATGATTGTTATATTTGGTGGGGTTATTGTGGCGATGACCACTATAACCATCTGGTGGACTTCTTGGTCCTCGTTCCCAGAGCCGCCGTTTCCTGCTGATCTCGATCGGTTGGATGAGGAGGTTGTTTTATTGATTCGTGAAACAAGTTCGACCGTGTCGGTTTCACCAAGAATGCCTGAGGGTTGGGTGACACTCGGTATGGTGTACGAAGCGAATGGCTTTATTGGGCTTGCACGTGATTGCTATACACAAGCTACTGTGATTCATGATTCAGATGCACGTTGGTGGTATCGCCTGGCGATCGTTCAAGCGAGGCTAGGTGATATTGATGAAGCACTTACATCAGTTGAACGAACACTCGATCTTGTTAACGGCTATGCTCCTGCACATTGGCGTAAAGGTTTCTGGTTGTTTGATAGAGGTGAGGTGGAGGAGGCAGAGGTGGCTTTTCGACGTGCAACTGAAATCGATGCTGATGATTCTAGCGGATGGATTGGTTTGGCCAGGGTTTTTCTTTCTCGTCGTCAACCAGAGAGAACCATTGAGATTTTAGAAATGCTGTTGGGACGCCGTCCTGGAGAGCGGTACGCATTGCAGTTGCTCGGACGTGCTTATCGTCAAAATGGGCGTATCGAGGATGCCAAAATTACGATGGCTATGGGAGCTGACAGTGAGCCCGCCCTTATAGATCCTTGGTCGGATCAACTTGTCAAATATCAGAGAGGTTACGCTGCTCTGCTAAAGGCTGCTACTAGACATCGCGTTGCTGGTGAATTAGATGCAGCAATTGAAATTTATGAAGAACTTCGAATTCAAAGAAATGATGATCTCGCCTTATTGAATCGGTTGGCATCGACATATCTTGTTGCTGGTCGTCATGATGAGGGGCTAGCGCTTCTAAAGATTGCCTTAGACCGAGAGCCGAACTATGTTGAAACTCAGGTGAATCTCGCATCTGCCTCTCTTCGTATGAATAATTTTGAATTGGCTATCACGCACGCGATGCGTGCGTTGGAATTGAATCAGAGGTTCAGTCGGGCTCATGAAGTAAGAGCGATGATTTTGTGGCGTACTGATCAACACGACGAGGCGATTGCTGCATTTCGAAATGTGGTTCGCTATGATCCGCGTCACCAGATGGCACTGGTTTGGATTGGTATGATCCAAGCGGAGCTTGGGCGCCTAGAGATTTCGTTGAAAAGCTTTGAGCTGGCTGTGGCTAAGACGCCGACGCTAACCGAGGGATGGTTGGGTGTCGCGAAAGTCACAATGAGTTTGAGACGTTTTGATGATTCGGACGTGGCGTTTCGGCGAGCCATACAGCTCAATGGAGTTACTCGAGAAATCGAAGCAGGACTTACCGAACTTCAAGCGCTTCGAGCTAAGTACGAAAGCGGTGGGGGTACTGCTGCTGAGGCTTGGCGACCATGAGGATAATTTGTAGCAGATGTATTTTTGTCCGGTTTCATTTGTGTGTTGTTGTTACGCTCGGTGCGTTGGCCTTCGGAGCTTGTACAGATTCAGAGAAGACATTATTAGAGGAGCCATCGGAAAAGACAGAAATGCCGTACCAAGTATGGTTCGAAGAAGTTGCAGCTGAGAGCGGTCTCAATTTTGTGCATGTGTCTGGACATAGCGACCGATTCCTTCTACCAGAGATCATGGGGGGAGGGGCGGCTTTGTTCGACATGGATCAAGATGGAGACCTTGATGCGTATTTGGTACAAAGTGGACCACTCAATACATCCGCTGAGTCTCGGCTCGGCAATCAGTTGTTCGAAAATCTTGGCGATGGCACTTTTGAGGATATTACGAAAGATAGTGGCGCCGATGATCGTGGCTATGGTATGGGCGTTGCAGCTGGTGATTATGATAATGACGGAGATGTCGATCTTTACGTTACGAACATTGGAACCAACACGCTGCTTCGAAGTGAGGGAAACGGAAAATTTACTGACGTAACAAAAAGCGCTGGCGTTGGTGAACAAAGTTGGAGTGCTAGTGCTGTTTTCTTTGATTATGATCGCGATGGCGATCTAGATCTCTACGTAACAAATTATCTCGATTGGTCAGTTGAAGCTGAGTTGAGCTGCTATAGCCTTTCTGGAGCTCCAGATTACTGTAGTCCAAAGAATTATGATGCTCCAGTTGCGGATACTCTCTACCGGAATGATGGAGATGGTGTCTTCAGTGACGTGTCTGCTGATGCTGGTCTACATACAACATTTGGACCTGGCCTTGGCGTGGTCACAGGCGATTTTGATTTGAATGGTAGTGAAGATGTTTTTGTTGCTAACGATGGTATGTTGAATCAACTTTGGTCAAATTCTGGAGGTTTCCCATTAGTTGATGTCGCACTTGAACGTGGTGTCGCCATTGATCAAGATGGTAAGACCAAGGCAGGAATGGGAGTGCATGCAACTGATGTTGACAACGATGGTGATCTTGATCTTCTGGTTGTGAATCTTGATGGTGAGTCAGATTCGTTTTATCGCAATCAGCGAGATTTCTTTACTGATGATACGGCAGCAGTGGGGCTACGTGCAGTCAGTCGGCCGTTCACGCGTTTTGGCATGGCTTTACTTGATTTTAACAATGACGGTCGACTGGATCTCTACCAGGCAAATGGGAGGGTCGGTCTCCAGTCTGAACGTTTCTCTGCTGATCCCTACGCGGAACCTAATCTGCTTTATAGGGGTACGCCAGAGGGTTCATTTGAAGAGGTGATTCCTAGGGGAGGTACGGCTGAACTACTCGTTGGAACGAGTCGAGCCGCAGCCTTTGGAGACATCGACAACGATGGTGGTATCGATATTCTCGTTGTGAATCGAGATTCCTCACCCTATCTACTTCGTAACCGGATATCTGACAGAGGACACTGGATTAACTTCCGCGTGCTAGATGCTAATGGGCGCGATGCTATCGGTTCAACGGTCACCATGAACGTTGGTACAAGGCGAGTAGAACGTATTGTTCATGCAGGTTATAGCTATTTAGGTAGTAATGATCCCCGGGTTCATGTGGGAGTTGGGACAGAGGTAAGCGTGGAGGATGTGACAGTGAGTTGGCCAAATGGCATGCGAGAGGACTTTGGATCGTTCAGTGTCGATCAGGCCGTGATATTAAGACGCGGTACTGCTAAGTGAGTACGAGTTGTGTCTCTATGGTACATATGAAGTTGAGGTCTTCTACACGTAGCTAAGTTTAGGAAGGTTTTTAGATGCAGGAAAAATTATGCCTCTTGTGTTTTGTCGTTGTATTTGTCGGTGTCTCGTTTGTACCGCTACAGACAGAGGAGCATGCTTACGAGATCGTGATACACGATGGACAAATTGTCGATGGGACGGGCAATCCTTGGTATTCATCGGATCTCGGAATTCGAGATGGTCGGATAGCGTACATTGGTGACATCGATCCTGGGAGTGGAAAAATATCTATTGATGCTACGGGACTTGTTGTCGCTCCTGGTTTTATTGATATTCATACCCATTCTGATTTGACGCTCTTGGTTGATGGTTTGGCGCAAAGTCACGTTCGGCAGGGTGTAACGATGGATGTTCTTGGTGAGCGTAGTTCTGTCGGGCCATTAGTTGGCGTGGTTCTCGAAAACTATCGGTACCAAGCTCAACGCCGTTATGGGTTTTCAGACGTTGATTGGACGACTATAGGGGGATTCTTTGATCGACTTGAGCGACAGGGAGTATCGATTAACGTAGCGACGGAAGTTGCGCCTCAACAGATTAAGCAAGCTGTGGTTGGGTATGAAAAGAGAGGGGCCACTCCAACTGAGCTTGTGCGGATGAGAGAACTTACCATAGCGGCGATGCGCGATGGTGCGGTTGGTATGAGTGCTGCTTTTGAAGGTCCGAACCCTAATGACTACCCGATGGAAATCATCGAGATCGCCAAAGTAGTCTCGGAATATGGTGGTTACTACGAGAGTCACATTGGAACGGAGGGATATCGTATTCTTGAAGAGGTTCGTGATGCGATTGAAGTTGCTGAACAAGCAGAAATCCCAGTTCATATCTCGCATTTGAAGATCAGGGGACACAAGTTATGGGGCACCATGGGGCCAGTATTTGACCTTATTGAGCAAGCACGTGCCCGTGGTTTGGACGTTACGGCAAATCAATATCCGTACACGGCTATGACGCATCCTTGGTTTGCTTTGTTTCCAACATGGGCCATGGGTGGTTCCCAGGGGAAGATTGTTGAGGTGTTACAAAATCCTTTGAACCGCCAAAAGCTGAAAGATGATACTGACGGTTTTCTCCGTTACGTCGAGGAGCATGGAGGCTGGGAAGGTATCGTTGCCTCAAGATTTGTTAGTGATGAACTTAAGCCACTAGAAGGAAAGACAGTTGCTCAGATTGCGAAAATGAGAGGTGATGCTGATCCCATCGAGACCTGTTTTGATCTTATTGTTGAAGACGGCGGTATGGTCAATGGTATTTACCACAATATGTCAGAAGATGATGTCCGTTTGATTATGCAAAAACCTTGGGTTGCTATTTCTTCGGATGGCACTGCACTTCGCCCAGACGGTGTGTTGGGGGATGGTAAACCGCATCCCCGAAGCTATGGAACCCATCCTCGCGTTTTGGGGAAGTACGTACGTGAGGAGCAAGTTTTAACGCTTGAGGATGCCGTGCGGAAGATGTCGTCATTTCCTGCCCAGATCATGGGATTAGTGGATCGCGGACTCCTAAAAGAAAATTACTGGGCAGATGTAGTGTTATTTAATCCTTTAACGGTTCACGATGTTGGAACTTTTGAAAATCCGGCTCAATATCCAATAGGGGTCGAGCATGTGATTGTGAATGGAGTTACTGTAATTGAAAATGGTGTGCACACAGGTGCTACTCCAGGAAAGGCCATACGTGGACCTGGTTATCAGCCAGACAATTAATTGATCCAGTTGTGTGTGTTTACTGGCTTGGCTAGTTTTATTTGTTACGAGCCCACTTCAAACCAGCATCCGAGAAACCTGAAGTCTCTTGAGGATGGATTGACTTTGTTCGGTACGAATCCGTTCAGTGTTGAGATATTGAGTTTAATTAAGCCGTTCGGTGTTGATGGAAGTGAGGACTCTTTCCACTTTCTAGGTGTTACGAGTTGAGTGGTTTGCCAATCCGTTGTGGATAAGGTTACTTCGTTGGATTGAGGACCACAGTGATAGCGTAAAACGATGTTTTGTGGGTTAGATTTAGAAAGTGTTACTGTGGAAGTCGTGCTTCCCCGTACCCAGAAACCAGCTTTTTCGAACCATGTTGTTTCTGTATGAGCGAAGATGTCGACGTCCCGATAATGTGCGGCGGAGACTATTTCTGTCGAGGCACGTACATGGTGGTCGTGGATATTGATAGGCCTAATCTGAAGGGTTGGTGAAAGTGCTTCAAGCTCGGTTGAGGCGTTGAATCCAACAAAATTTGAATCGAATGGCAGAGTTAATACTTGACGCCATGATGTCGTATTGTTGGTCGGTATAAGCCATTCTGCCATAGGCTGGCCGGCACGAGTCAGGCGAAATTTTAGACTAGTGACCTCCGGGATTGTTCTACTTTTAGGGGGCTCTTGAGGTTTCCATGAAAGTGCTACTGAATAAATACCCGCTGGTAATGAAAAACGGGCGTTGTAGAGCAAAGGTATCGTTTGGGGTTTCCTTACGATTGACTGATCCGCTACAAATTCAAAATGCTGAGGCACTTCGGATGCTTTGATCCATGTCGCGGGGTTGTACACCACCGCCATGGGTCTGGTGCTGGCATCAAATTTTTCAAGAAGTTCAATTCTTGAACGCGCTTCAAGAATCACTCCCGCCTGAAGCTGATTGCCGAACAGCAAGGGAATAAAAGTAGAAACGGCCAGGATAATGAGCGCACCTGCTACTGTTGCTGAGAGTGCTGAGAAACCTTCCCCCCACCGTTTCTTCATTTGTCCGAAATATTCTACAGCCACTATTTTTCTAACTAGATAGTGCGCAATCCATAAAATGGTTCCTGCTGTGATCAACCAGACACCAGCGAAACCGAGTGCCGTTAGAGAGTCGTGATGAATAAAGCTTGGGAACAGCGACCATAGGGGCCAGTGGGGTGACCCCCATTCG
>CAZQMT010000004.1:6916-47129 GCA_964594555.1 uncultured Vicinamibacterales bacterium | reverse complement strand
CCCGCAACAACTTCAACAGCACCGAACTGTGGCAACCACACATCAATAGTACGATCCAGCTCAAGTACACCATCGTCAACTAAGCTCATCGCAACTGTTGAAGTAAAAGGTTTTGAAGTCGACCCAATACAGAACATGGTCTCCGCATCTACACGCGTCTGGCGATCTGGTGCCACAACACCAATATATTTCTCGGCAAGCACTCTGTCGCCATGACCAACGAGTACTTGCGCGCCAACAATTTCACCGACATGTTCCAGATGTTCAACAACATCAATCAGCGACCCGATCGAGTCTTTCGTAACGGGAATATCAGAGCGGTATGCCTCTACCGACAACAATCCGACCAGACCCAGAAAACCTACAATTGCAAAAACTCCCCGTTCAGATTGTTTCAGCATTAGTCTCTCCACTAGTTTCACGTGTTTTATAGATCAACATCTAGTGCAACTTCCTACCAATGAAAATTAGTACCACAACTAAAGTCTCGGCTAAAGAAGCATTGTAATGCCTGTATCTGCTCAAATTTGTGTTTAAATGTACCTACGAACCCACGTAATAGTGGAGGGCTCTAAGTGAAATCAACAAACAAGCCAACTAGGAACTCCCGTATATTCGTGCTCTTTTTTGCAGCGGTTTTTCTTGCAACGCTTTGGCCAATCTACCCAATTTTCAACAGCATCTTTCCTTTCGTATTAGGAATGCCGTTCTCGCTCTTCTACCAAATGGTGCTGGTAGCAATCACCTTCTTTGGCCTGCTGATCTTCCACTACCTCTTAAGCACCAACGAGGACGGTCCCCGCTAATGGATTACTGGATAATCGTCTTCATCATAACTACTGGTTATCTAGTTTTATCGCTGCTCATTGGACTCCTTTCTGGTCGAAACACGTCCGCTAATCCAGAGAGTTATGTTGCAGGAAACCGAACAATCGGGTTTTTAGTTCTGTACTTCATCATGGGTTCATCTATTTTCAGCGCCTTCGCGTTTCTCGGCGGACCCGGTTGGGCTTACTCAAGAGGTGCGGCGGCCTTCTATATTATTTCCTACACAATGATCGGCCTTGTACCTTGGTACATCTTTGGACCTCAAGTTGCCAAACTCGGTAGAAAATTTGGTTACGTCACACAAGCTGAACTATTTGCACACAGGTATCGTAGCCGGTACATATCCGCCCTCCTCGCCATAATTAGTTTAGTGGCCTTTATTCCTTACCTGACGCTGCAAATGCAGGGGGCTGGTTACGTTTTCTCCGTGGTAACCGAAGGCCGAATGCCAGTCTGGGCTGGAGCAATGCTCGCTTATGGCGTGGTCCTAATCTACGTGTTTCGCAGTGGTGTAATGGGAGTAGCGTGGACCAACACATTTCAGGGAATTCTCATGATGGCCCTGGCGTGGTGCTTAGGACTTTACCTTCCTTACAAGCTCCACGGTGGCATTGGCCCTATGTTTCAAAAACTCGCAAACACCGTACCAGAGATGCTACAAGCACCAGGCCTTAACGCAACCGGTGACCCGTGGACTTGGGGTGGGTATTCGAGCGCCATCGTGATTTCTGCTCTAGGTTTCAGTGTTTGGCCACACTATTTCATGAAAATCTATACGGCACGTGATATCCGTACACTGAAACAAACTGTCATTTTCTATCCGACCTTCCAGATCTTTCTTCTACCAATCCTTTTTATCGGATTCGCAGGAATACTCGCATTTCGAAACGGGCACCCCGTTGAGGCGATACTTCCAACGATCGGCACATCGATGGTACTCCCCGCTATCGTCGTGGGACTGGTCTGTGCTGGTGCCCTAGCTGCTTCAATGTCCACGGGCGACGCAATTGTGCATGCCGCTGCTTCAATATTGGTCAAAGATCTCTACAAGGTACTTGTCAGGAAAAACCTTGATGACCATTCCGAAACCAAACTAATCAGGTTTTTGGTTATCGCAGTCGGTGCTGTTGCTTACTACTTCGCCATTTATTCAGATCTTTCACTCGTTTATTTGCTGTTGCTCTCGTACGGTGCCATCGCACAGATTTTTCCGGTTGTCATTGCTGCACTGTACTGGCCACGCTCCACGCCGACTGGTGTCCTAGGCGGTCTCATCGCAGGATGTCTCGTTACCCTCGTCTGGAACATCGCCCCAAGCTTACAATGGCAAGGCATCCATCCAGGTGTTTGGGGCATCGCAGCAAATATCGTAACGATGGTCGTTGTTTCGCTAACAGGTCGACCAATGGACAAAACACATGTCGAACTTTTCGTTAGGGCCTGAGCTCGTGCCATCAACTCTTTGATGGTTTTCCAGACCTACATGCGACGATCACCTCTCACCGATGACCGTACTCATTTGATTGTGAAAGACGATTGAAATAATTATATGTAACAAGGGAAATTTCAGACATCACTTCCCTCGCATTTTCTGAATTGTCAATCCAATTCGTCATCACCGCGATAACAAATGACTTGTTCTCAAGATAGACAATCCCGGCATCTACTTGCACACCGCCGACCCCACCGGTCTTGTGGGCAATGCGGACATCCTCCGGCAAGCGTGTCCGAATAGCACCACCTTTCGGAATGCTTAGAATCCTGAGAAGCTCTTCACAACTGCCTCGGTCCAGTATCTCCGCTTCGTAAATCATCGCCAACAGACTAGTTACTTCGTGTGGAGTGGAAAGGTTTTCCCGGCCTTCTTTCCAAGCCAACGTATCCATCATTTTTCTCTGTAACTTCGTCTCAGTGAAACCAAGTTCTCGCATGGTGCGGTTAACATTTTCCATGCCCACCATGTCGATCATTATGTTGGTCGCAGTGTTGTCACTTGCAATAATCATTAATGTCGCTACGTCTCTGACCGTCATGATTACAGCATCCGGTGACAGATACCTAAGAACACCACTACCTACAGTTAGGTCAGATTCCGTCATGGTTATAGAGTCATCGAGCGAGAACCGTCCCTCATTCACCTGTTTAAGTAATTCAACCAAAATCTGTAGCTTTATCGTGCTCGCCTGCGTGAAGACCACATCCCCATTGACTGAGAGGGACTCGCCCGTAGTTAAGTCTTTAAGTGAAAGTCCAATCACCCCATCGAAATCCTTGACGATATCGTGCACTCTTGTCTCAAATTTCATCCGAAAGGCATCCTTTGTCGTAGTCTGGGCCGCAACATTAACCCAAGTAAAAAAAAGTACGACAAATCCAATCACCAAAGCGTAGAATTTTATTAGCATCATTGAACCAATCTCTTATGAATCGTTACTAATTCGCGCGCGGGGTTGCAGAATAGCACAGTTAACCTCACCCTAGTGGGCGCAGTAAGGTGAGATTGTTTAGAACAGCAGTTGGTATCCGGCGTGGTACAGACCGCAGGAGTTATCATGCCAAATCAAAGGACACAGATGACACGAAGTAAACAACAGAATTATCAAAAGAGAACCCCCTTCAGCCAGATATTGCTTACGAGTGCGGCTGTTTTTTTCGTCACAACACTGGGAGTCTATGACAGCCATACACAAGCCTTCAAACAGGCAACCAGTGGTTCGAACGAACTAGACCCCACTAAAAAACTCGCCGACTTCATTGACAACGAAATACGTATTCCACCTCCTGATATCATTCCCGACCGATGGGAAGGTCTCATTGGAGAATACGGACCAGCCGACAACGTCTTACACATCCTCGAACATAAAGGCCAACTTTATACACTTATTAAAGAGACCCGTATCTATCCCCTTCAGGAAATCTCGAGCGAAGTATTCACATTTTCTGAAAAAAGCTTGTACCAAGGTGAAGCACTCATGTTCGAACGAAATGCGGAGGGATCAGCCTATCAATTAACCTTCACTGATACAGTGTTCAAACGTCGCCCCATTGGAACTGAAAAGGGAAAAACTTTCCGAATTGTTCCACTGAGACCAATCGATGAGTTACGCGAAAGCTCACTTACTGCTCATCCCCCTCTTGAGGACGGAAAATTTGAACGCCCGAACCTTATGGACTTGTCAAAATTAGACCCCAATATCAAGCTAGATATTCGTTATGCGACAACCAACAACTTTATGGGCGAGGTATTCTACCAACAACCTCTCGCTTTCATGCAACGTCCGGCAGCCGAGGCTCTACTTCGAGCTCATCGTTCTCTCAAAAAATTAGGTTATGGGCTACTCATCCACGACGCCTATCGTCCTTGGCACCGCACTAAAATGTTTTTCGATGCAACACCACAAAAACAAAAGATTTTTGTGGCCAATCCAGCCAATGGATCTAGACACAACCGTGGTTGTGCCGTCGATCTGACCTTATACGATCTGGCGACCGGAGATGCCGTGCCAATGGTCGGAGGTTATGATGAATTCTCCGAACGTTCTTACCCTAACTACCCAGGCGGTACGTCCCGTCAACGCTGGCACCGCGAACTTCTGAGAGATGTGATGGAAACAGAAGGGGTTACGGTGAACGAAGTCGAATGGTGGCATTTCGACTACCGGGACTGGAGAAACTATCAAATTCTCAATCTAACCTTCGAAGAACTTCAGGCGATGACAGAGGCTAAGTGATGAACCTTGAAAGCAAATTTCCTAATTAGTCCATGAGACTAGAAGTATGTCCTTTGTGAAAAACGGCGTCTTGAGCTTCCTTACGAAGATAACAATCACCGATCGCCAATGCTTCGATGTCGGTTTCCATAAAGCAACGGAAAGCGTCCTCAGGCGTGCACACGATTGGTTCTCCTCGTCGGTTGAAGCTTGTATTAACAAGCACTGGACATCCAGTTAGCTCCTTAAAAGCACGGAGGAGATCATGGAACCGTGGGTTAGTCTCCCGGTGAACCGTCTGAACCCTTGACGAATAATCAACGTGAGTAACTGCGGGGATCTCAGATCTCGATACATTAAGCTTCTCGATACCACTCAAGTGTTTTTCGTCTGAAGACAAGATTGTACAACGCTCAGCTTTCACCTTTTCAACAAACAACATGTAAGGACTATCAATATCCAAGTCGAACCAATCATCAACATCTTCACGAAGTATAGCTGGAGCGAACGGGCGAAAAGATTCCCGTCGCTTGACTCTCCGATTAAGCACCGACTGCATCTTAGGTGATCGCGCATCTCCTAGAATCGAACGTGCACCAAGCGCTCGAGGACCAAATTCCATCCGTCCCTGAAACCAGCCAAGAGCTTTGCCGTCCTTCAGCGCCTTGACACATTCATTAATTAGATCAGAACTAGCGCACACCTTAAATTTGGCCCCAACAGCCAGAAGATACTCCTCAATTGTTTTTTGTGAATATGACGGCCCTAAATAAGAGCCTCGCATACTATCGATTCCAGGGCCGTTCAAGTGTCGGTCGTGGCCGGTATAAAGATAGTGAGCAGACAGAGCAGCACCCAGAGCGCCGCCAGCATCTCCTGCTGCAGGTTGTACCCAAATTTTATCAAATCGGCCATCACGCCTAATTTTTCCATTTGTAACGCAGTTAAGTGCAACTCCTCCTGCTAAACACAAGTTCTTCGAGCCAGTTTCTAACGCTAAACTACGAGTTATGCGAAGCACGATTTCATCGAGGACAGCTTGAATCGAGGCAGCAACATCCATATAGTGCTGAGTCAGAATTCCTGATGACTTTCTGGCAGGCACACCAAATAATTCATCGAATTTACTACTGGTCATCGTCAAACCCGTACAGTAGTTAAAATACGACATGGACAAATGAAATGAACCATCCTCTTTCAGGTCTAAGAGGTTGTCGAGAATTTTTTTTACAAATCTTGGACGCCCGTAAGGAGCAAGTCCCATTAATTTATACTCACCAGAATTAACCCTAAAACCTGTGTAGTAAGTAAAGGCTGAGTAGAGCAAGCCCAACGAATGCGGGAAGTGGATTTCCTTAAAAATTTTAAGCTGATTACCAAAACCGTTCGCTACCGTCGTGGTAGCCCACTCGCCCACCCCATCCATCGTTAAAACAACGGCCTCCTGAAAAGGCGACGGGAAGAAAGCACTCGCCGCATGACTCAAATGATGCTCAGTGAACAATAGTTGGTCCTCAGCATCAAATTTATCGTTTATTTTCTTGAGTTCATTACCGAGAAAACGTCTCTGAAATAACTTCTCTCGAAGCCAAAGAGGCATCGCCATATGAAACGTTCGATACCCACGAGGAGCGAATCCAATATAAGTCTCCAATAGTCGTTCAAATTTAATGAACGGCTTATCGTAGAACACTACATAATCAACATCGCTAAGATTTAATTGGCCTTCAGCAAGGCAGTAGCGTACAGCATTAACGGGAAAACTTGCGTCGTGTTTACAACGTGTAAACCGTTCTTCTTGCGCTGCCGCAACTACATCTCCATCTCGGACAAGACAAGCTGCACTATCATGATAGAAGGCAGAAATTCCAAGAAAAGTCACGATATACCGTCTAGAAAAGTGTGTAAATGAAAGGCGCCACAGCTGATTCTTGCACTAAGACTAATATCCCACCTATTAAAGCCATCGCTAGTAAGGTCGGTAGTAACCAGTACTTCTTGTTCGTACGAAGAAAGTCGGTGAACTCAAGAAGAAATGACATGGCCTGACTTAGAACTGTTTCCTCATAGACGACGGATCAGGCCCCGGAGGGCGCCGGTGTAACCAGTAGGACGGAGCCTCAAAATCGTGACGACGCCTTAAGGAATCCTTCTTTGCCAAACGCATAAACAGAGCAGTCGGAGTCACTACGAGAAAGAAGAGTAGTCCAAATACTACCGGACTCACAAATCGACCAATAAAAAAACCAACACCCGACCAGCCAACATTAAGAGGATACAAAACCGACGGGCATAGTGCAGCTAAAGCTGCCAGTACTCCTGCTATCACGAGAGCCCACCAACGTGGAGAAACCCCAGCTTGAAGAGGAAGAAGTGCAATAACGATAAAAACACAAAAGAATACAAACCCGAATGTTCGATTAGAACCGATCGTAATCTTTTGACCTCGATTAAAACTTTCGTGGGCTCTCATATCATAGACCAACTTAATCTAGCACCATCAAATCGTAGAAGAGTAGTCATACGAGATCAACTACTCCTGAAGCTTGCTCCAAGATCTCTAATGTACTGGTCGTCCACTAAACCGCTAACAGCACAAGAAATTTCTCCGCCTGCCAAGACATCGTAATCGAAGAGCGTCAGAATTTCGTCAAGTGTCATAAGTAACCTCCTGAACTATCTCTCACACACCAAGATCATCGGCCAGAAAAACTCAGACTAGGCCAACACTAAGATATATGGCCTCTAATGAACAATCGTGATGTAATCAGGGTATCCTGAGAACGGATGAGAGGAGAAATCATGACAGAAAAAGCCACTTTTGGTGCAGGGTGTTTCTGGGGAGTCGAAGATGTCTTTAGTCGGATTAACGGCGTGATTTCTACGGCAGTCGGCTACTCTGGGGGAAACCACAAGAATCCTAACTACAAGGACGTATGTACTGGAACAACTGGACACGCCGAAGTCGTCCATCTCGAGTACGACCCATCTACCGTCTCTTATGAAACTCTTCTTCAAACGTTTTGGGATAATCACGATCCGACCACTTTGCATCGCCAAGGTCCTGATGTTGGAACACAGTATCGATCTGTCGTCTTCTTCCACACACCAGAACAACAAATCTCAGCCGATGCCTTCAAAGCTCAGCTCGAAAAAATAAACCGGTTCAAGCAGCCCATCGTCACCGAGGTCATAAAGTCCGAAACGTTCTACCGCGCGGAGGATTACCATCAGAAGTACCTGGAGAAACGTGGCCTCAGTCACTGCTCGATCTAGTTTTGTTAAAGAACCTGTATCGACAGTACATTCCCTAAACTCTTAAGTTCGGTCGCTTTAAATGGTGGTGTGTTTGCTTCTGAAACGCATGTGCCAAAAGTGCAATACTAGCCTCACCAAAGAGCTTCCCAGTGAATCTAAGATTCGTTGGGGTACCGTCTGATCGAAATCCATGCGGCATAACAATTTCAGGATGTCCGGTCAAATTTGTTAAAGCAAGATCGCTCCCAATAAAGAGATCGATATCGGTGAACAATTCGTCAAGCGCCTTAACCATAAGCGTTCTAACCCTGTTAGCTTGAATATACTCTACGGCCGGTACAAATCGGTGAAGTCGGAACGCCTCTGGCCAGCGGCTACTTTCTGGCTCACCCATCATCTGTTGGTCTCGATCGCTTCGTGTCAAATCGTCAAAAGCCGCTGCCGCTTCAGTCGTCAATACGAAACCGATCTGTCTGCTCGGTAGGTCAGGTAGTTCAATTGGCTTCAGATCAATACCGAGCTTCCGAATCACCTGAAGTGCTTTCTCGTTTTGGACTTGTTCCTCTCGTGCAAATCGATCCGCATTCTCATCACCAGTAGACGGAAGCTCACCTTCAATAAGTGATTTCAGGCAACCTACACGTAACTGGCTCACGTCTGCACCGCCATCCCAATTAAACGGAACATCGAGCAACGTATTATCGTTCCCGTCTAGACCATTGATCGCTCGAAGAACAATCGCGCAGTCCTCTGCGGAACGGCACATCGGTCCGATCTTATCCATAGTCCAACTGAGCGCCATAGCACCGTATCGGCTGACACGACCAAATGTTGGACGAAGTCCCGTTATGCCACATCGACTCGATGGAGAAATAATCGAACCACGAGTTTCAGTTCCAATCGCAAATCCAACGAGGCCAGCAGCCGTCGCCGAACCAGAACCAGCAGAAGAACCACTCGATCCTTGATCAAGCTTCCATGGGTTTCTTGTTCTTCCACCAAACCATCGATCACCTTGTGCGAGTGCACCCATAGTGAGCTTGGCTACCAAAACTGCACCCGCATCGGTTAAACGCTCATAAACGGTTGCATTAAGATCGATTGTTTGCTTTCTATAAGGTGATGCACCCCACGTGGTTGGGTAGCCCTTCACAGCGAGCAAGTCTTTTGCACCCCAGGGAATTCCATGAAGCGGGCCTCGATAATGACCTCCCATGATTTCATCATCAGCCTGCTTAGCCTGTCGCAGCGCCAGCTCCTCAGTGAGTGTCACCACACAGTGAAGCCTTGGATCGTACTCCTTCAGCCTTGCAAGGTAGAGCTTAGTCAAATCTGTTGAGCTAACTGCACGTGTCTCAATTAGCTTGGCTAACCTGTGCACTGGGAGGAATGCAAGCTCTTCATCTGTACCAGGACGAGATGTCGGGACATCACTCAACCGGAGAGGACGGGATTCATTCGGCAGCTTCATCCCTGGGGGTACGGGATTGAAAACAAATGCCGGAGGCACACTGTTAGGAAGTTCAAGATCGCGAATCATGGCATAACTCTCGAAAAAATTATCCTCACCATTGAGCCTATCGACAATGGAGGAAAGTTCATCGGTAGTCAACGTAAGACCAGCAACACGAGCCGCAGCCTCGAGCATGTTTATAGAGATCAACTCGGCTTCCTTCGCCGTAGCCATCAAGGCCCCCGGCAACAAAGTCGATCCGAGACCCATCGCCGAAAGACAGTGAATGAAGCGACGTCGGTTTAAGTCAAGGCGCTTGTCACATCCATGGTCCATAGTTGTCTCCTAAGTACAGTTTCCAATAATGCCTCGCCTATTTCCGATTAAACAAAAAATAGTCGTGAATAGCCCTTGAAATATGAGCGATAGCTCGTTCTCGTTCTGGCACTGGGAAAATAGATTGCTTAATAAACACCACTGTAATGACGTGACCCGCATTTTCGGGTAACGTCACAATGCCCACATCATTTGTAACTCGTCCGATAGTGCCCGTTTTATGAAACACCTCAGTCTCTAAAGGCAAAAGGCCCCTTATTCTTCCATTCCCCGTCTGACAACGTCTCATAATATCCAGTAGAAGCTCTGAGTGTTGCGGACTGATAATTTTTTTTTGCCAAATTCCACTTAGCAGCTGTGCCATCCCACGGGGAGTTGCACTGTCACGTTTGTCTTGTTCGAAAACGGTTTCCGCATACTCACGCTCAGACTCGCTAACGAGGTTTCGCAAATCAGAGAACTTTTCTCGTGTAATCTTTCCATTTTCCGGCAGACCCTCAACACCAAGCCAATCCGCAATAAGTTCGACCGTCGGTCGGTCGACTGTAATTCCCTCAATACCACTATCCCTCATTAGAGCTGTTACAGACTGTCCGCCACCCGCAATCTCGAGTGAGAGATCGGTGGCAGAGTTATCGCTAATTAGTAGCATTAGTTCAAGCAGATTTAAGAGTGAAAGCTCTACCCCGGGGTCGTCGAGAAGCTGAGACAATGTTCCACTACCAGGATGGAGATCCACTGGAGTTACTTCAACCATTTGATCGAGTCAAACCTCGTTATTATCGACACGACGTAGTAGCTGCACTGCTATAGGCACCTTGTACGTGCTCGCCATTGGAAACCACTCGTCTGCATTCAGATAAACCTCACGACCAGTTTCCAAATGAACCACAGCTACTCCAACATGGCCACCCGAAAGCTCGGCCAGCCTGAGAATTTCACTTTCAAGTCGTGGTAAACCACTGTCCTCTTGGCCAATAGCACTAGCGGGTAAAAGCAAGAAGCAAAAACAGAAAGCTAAAACACTATTCACTCCAATCGCCAAAACCCATCTCTTAAATAACCACTCACAACTGCCTTGACAAGTTAAGGAGAGTTTCTCTCTGATGCACATATATAAATCCTCCTGGTCATGAAACAGCTACGCCGACAGAACGTCTAACCTCGTAGTGGACACCTTAAAGTATCCGATCGACTCAACCAGTCTACCAATCGGTAACTAGTTTTTTGTCACTCATTAAAAATCACGTTAGTATAAGGGCAACTGGCTGGCCAGAGCACATAGCTAAGGGTGGCTGAATTAGTCTCATGACTGTCGCAATACGTGGCAGTTTTAGCCCGGAGTGGTTAATGTCAAATAGGCAAACACATGGATCGATCGTAATGGTCCCTAAGGCTCTCCTCACTGTCGTCCTGACCGTTGCCGGTCTACTTGTCGTTACTTCTTCAGTCTCAGCAGCTCAGGCAGTTACATTCGATGATGCGAAACGTCAGACCCATGAATTTATCGAGTACTACGACTCTATTCAGCTCTCCGCTGCACAGGAAGCAGTAAAAAAAGAAGCGCTCACGGCGCTACCTGCTCCATGCTGCAGCGACAACACCGCCTACACTTGCTGCTGTCCCTGCAACATGTCTCGGGCCATTTGGGGCCTCTCTCATTACCTGATCACTAAACACAACTACAACGCCAATAACGTTCGAGAAAAAGTGCGCGAGTGGATTAGGTTTATCAACCCCGCAGGATTCTCTGGCGACATCTGCTACACCGCGGGAGGTTGCGGCCGACCGTTCAGCAAGAATGGTTGTGGCGGTATGAATAAAGCACGAGTGATTTTCTAGCAATCTATCCGTCCTTGAAAGAAGCTAGAGAAATTTCTGTCAAGTTAGTCAACTGTTAACCCAGGTTACTTTGTGCGCCCAGTTCGACGTACAAGGATAGTACCGACGAATAGCACAACTGCACTAAAAACAAGAAGAACAGTAACAGAAAACACCAACGAAGGTTCGCTACCCATTGCCATAGCGTTACCTGGGATAACAGTCCTCAGTGCCGAAATACCGTAGGTCATGGGATTGATTAACATGATTGCCTTAATCCACCCTGCCGCACCAGCCGCTGGAAACACAGCCCCAGAGAGAATCCACATAGGAATCAACAACAGATTCATGATGGCATGAAATCCCTGCGTTGAATCCATAGCCCACGCAATTGAGAAACCAAGCCCGGTCAAGGCAAACGCAAGAATAGTAAGAATAAGAACAATGGTTGGTAAAACAGATAAGGTAAGTTGGACGTTGGCTAGGGGAGCAAGCAACAAAAACACCATGGCCTGTAACAGCGCTAAAGTCGTACCCCCGAGAATCTTTCCAAGCACAATGACGCTTCTGGGAACCGGTGCTACCAGCACACCCTGAAGAAAACCTGTTGCTCGGTCCTCGATCACCGAAATCGTTGAAAAAATTGCTGTGAACAAAACGATCAACGTCAGTGTGCCAGGATAGAAATACTCAAGGTAGCCACCAGCCAAAGGGAGGTCTTCTGGTCCAGTACGAAAGGACGTCCCGAGACCAGACCCAAGGAGCAACCAAAACACAACCGGCGATCCTAGAGCTCCAACAACCCGGCTGCGCTGGCGATAGAAACGGACAATGTCACGAGTCCACAAAGTCCAAATCGCAAAATACAAGAGTTTTACTCCAATCGTTCACCAGTATGGTGTAAAAATACGTCTTCGAGAGTCGGTCTGCCGAACGTAATCGTATCGATTTCACCAGGAAACGCCTCCACCAACTCGGCAACAAACTCGTGCGCACGAAAACGTGCGATGCGCAGTCGATCATCACGGATCTCAACATCAATACCAAAACGCTCTCGCACACGAGGACCGAGGTTCCCAGGATCGGGAGCGACAATTAGGATGACGTCCTCGCCAATCTCAGAGGTCAAGGCGTCTGGATGTCCAAGAGCAACGAGTCGCCCTTCATGTAAGATGGCCACTCGATCACAGCGCGCTGCTTCATCCATAAGATGTGTGGTCAATAAGACTGTCGTCCCTTTAAGTCGGCGCTGAGCTTCTAGATGAGACCAGAGATCTCGCCGGGCCCCAGGATCAAGTCCCGTGCTAGGCTCATCAAGAACAAGTAGCTCCGGATCGTGTAAAAGAACTTTCGCTAGTTCCGTCCGTCGCTGAAGTCCACCAGAAAGTGAACCGACCGAATCATTCATACGATCCGTCAAATGGACGAGATCTAATGTGTCTTGGATTCGTAACGCCAGTTCTCTTCCTCGCAGGCCATAAATGTGCCCTTGATGTTGCAGGTTCTCTCGTACTGTAAGACGAATATCCAAAGCTGGTGACTGGAAAACTACACCGAGCTGACGTCTAACCCAGTCAGGATGAGACGCCAAGTCTTCACCAAACACACGAATCTCGCCGTCAACCGGACAAAGTAGTGTAGAAAGTAATTTAAATAGCGTGGTCTTACCGCCACCGTTCGGGCCAAGAACACCAAAAATTTCACCGCGGCCGACCTCGAAGTCAACACCTCGAAGAGCCTCTCGTTCACCGTACTGATATTTCAGTGCAGAGACAGCAACTGCAGGACAAGATTCGGATGAACTCATTAGCCCCCAAACCCGAATATTCGATCGGCGACAAGCAATCCCCAAAGTAACGGAAGATATGAAATAGAACCAATAAATAGCCAGCGTGCATTCGTGATTGTTCGCAATCGAGCGAACCTCAATGCCAGTAAACTGAAGATCAGCCCAAGGAACAAAGCTCCACTGAAATAGAGAGCGCCTGCAAGACCGACAAACTCGGGAACTAAACTGGTGAAAAACAAAGCCACTGCGTAGCCAACAACCTGGCGCGCCGTGCGTCGTCCTTCCGGTTCAACGACTGGTAGTAACGGAATGCCAGCACGTTTATAGTCATCACGATAAATCCATGCTATAGAGAGAAAGTGAGGCATCTGCCACAAAAACAAGGTCGCAAAGAGTGTCCAGGCTTCTGGTTCTAAAGAACCTCGTGCCGCTGCCCAACCAATCATGGGAGGTAGAGCCCCCGGTATAGCTCCCACCGCTGTAGACAACGGCGTTCGCCGTTTAAGCGGGGTATAAACAACCAAATAGGAACCGAGAGTGACGAACGCCACTGCAGCTGCCACAAACCCAACGCCCAACGCAAGTTGTAAAAGACCACCAACGGCCAGGACAATACCAACCCCTTTGGCCTCGAACGGCTGGACCCTGCCTCCCGGTAATGGCCGTGAGGCCGTTCGCACCATAAGACCATCTAGGTCTCGTTCAATGAGCTGGTTGAGTACAGAAGCAGCACCAGCGACTAAGGCAGTACCAACTAGCGTATGAAATAAAATCAGATAATCAATCTGACCGTTTGAACCTAAATAGTAACCAACGGCAGTTGTAAAAATAACAAGGAGGTTAAGCCGAGGTTTGGTAAGCGCAATGAAATCAAAGACACGCATCTTCACACCGAAACCTTAATGGCTGTCTTCGTGTCCAGGCCCCTTGAATCCGTGACAAAAGATCGGTCACTAAAAAGACCTCGGTGTACACGGAGCATCAGAACGAGCGCGGTAGCGAAGACTAGCGCTCCAACCGCAACATGTGCTGAATTGATTGGAACCGCTCTCTGAGTCCAAATAATGAAGCCGCCTAGGATTGCCTGCAGGATCACTAATACACCCAAGAGAACGGCTGGGCGTATAAGTTCTTGGCACTTACGGTGATGATACCAAACGTGACCTGTCAGTGCGAAAATCATCACGATCACAATGACGGCACCAACACGGTGAGCAAAGTGAATCACGATACCCAAATCCCACATGGGCGGGAGGAAACCACCAAAGATCAATGGGAAATCAGGAATCGCCAACCCAGCCCCTGTGTGCCTCATCGCAGCACCCACTAAGATCTGTAAATCCGATAATCCAGAAGTAATTTGAAAATCGCCACTAAGATCTGTAAATAAATTGTGACAGTCGTACTAATAGCCAGCCGACGCAACAAACAATCATCCACGCCTTTGTGTATTAGACCGTCTGGCGCGTAGCCTCGTAGCCAGCCAGCTGACGTAAACAGTGCAAGGCTCACAACTAAGCAAAAAAAGAGCTGCGCCAACCCCGCGTGTGCGACTGAAACAAGCGTCGGTAAGAAATAAATTACGGTAATCCCTCCGAGAATACCCTGAAGTATAACCATCAAAAGGGCTAAGAACCCGAGACGGTGCACCCATGGACGTGCATCCTTCCATCGGAGCCACACCGCAAGAACAATCGTTAAGAAGCCCACAACACTGGCGATCAATCTATGGCCATGCTCGTAGAAAATTCCTCCAACCATCTTGGAAAGAGGAAACGAAAACATAAAATAACCGTAAGAAGTTGGCCAATCTGGGACGGCAAGACCAGAATCGGTACTGGTAACCATCCCACCTGCGAGGACAACGAAGAAAGTCCAAGCAGCTACAAACTTCGAGAACCGGTGCAGCCACGGTATAAAAGGGGATGACATCACAGAAGGAGAACGCGACGCGGGGAAAACCAAGATATCCCCGCGCCCAAAACTACGGTCCGATCTCAACGAGTCGAAGTACATCTCCCATATGTGATGCCTTCGGAGGATTACGTTCGGTTTTTCAATGCCGATCGTCTCTAGTAAACAATATTTTCACACTGCTCTTGTACAATTGCCGCGTAGAAATTACCCTTGGCCATCAAGAACACTACTAGCTAGCAGAGAAGGTAAAGGAAATCTCCTGCTTCTCACCATCGCCCACCGTCACATTCTGAGTTTGTGTACCAAGTTTTTCGTGCCAAGCTTCGACAACATAGTCACCTGCAGGCAAGTTGTCGATACTGAAGCTCCCACCCTCACCACTAACTGCGAAGAACGGATGAGATAAAACTCCAACGTAAGCATTCATCCAACCATGTACATCGCATTTGAAGGGGACCATAACTTCCTCGGCAGTAAAGGTCCTATCTAATTTCATGCCTTGGACCGGTTGTCCCATATTAAATTCTTCATTGCTCGCTGGAAGCGCGTGTACATTGTGAAGAGTGGGATCACTATTGACGATCGTAAGAGTCTGACCAACCTGTACTCCGAATACATGCGGGGTATAACGACATCCTTTTTGATCCATGGTTACTGTGGGCGGAGGATCGAACTTACCGCTAACGCCTTCTTTCACATAGACAAAGACGTTGCCAAGCGCACCCTCCTCACCAAGAAGAAAAAACTCTGTAAGCTGATCTCCAGAAGTTTCCCCGACACACACAGGGTCAGCATTCATTCGTATCACTTCTGCCTCAGGCACATCGCCTTCCACTGTAACTTTGCCACTGATCCCAGCCGAACCGGTGGCCGCTGACTCCGCAACTGGCTCTGGAGATGTGGACTCCTCCGGAGCCTCTGTATCACCGCCACATCCGATCGAAAACACCAAAATTACCGGCACGACGGATGTCCATATTTTTCTCAAGTTCATGCGTAACTCTCCTGACGATTATGTTTGTGAATGGAGTGCTGGCGGAACAAAAATTCCGGCCCAACACGCTACTCGGATCATATGCCACGCTAGTTCCCGTGTAAACCGATGGATCTAGTATTTATCGTATTTCTCAAGGCTGTAAGGATTTACTTTCCACCTGCATCGTTGAGTTTCCGCAACACACGGTCCTGAATCCAGTGGGAATCCCACCACTCAAGGGGACTAATTGGCCGCCCCTGTAGCAACATAGAGAAATGCAGGTGGTCACCACCAGCCAGCCCCGTCATACCACTTCTGCCAATCATCTGTCCTCGCTCAACCAATTCACCTGGTTGCACACTGATCGATGATAGATGCGCATACAGTGACTGCAGCCCCATACCGTGATCAAGCACTACGCAATTACCGTAGATACCCAAATAATCAGCGTGCAACACCCGACCACGATTGGCCGCGCTCACCTGGACAGCTGCCGTAACAGCCAGATCGAACCCGAGATGCACTTGTCGATCTATTTCATTGCCTTTGTAGAAATAGGTGCGTTGGTCAGCAAATTTTGACTCAACTTGAGAGTTACTGAGCTGCTTGAAAGCATCCTGCCAAAGTATCTCAGGAGCTGTTTGGTCTGCTAGTGCCAAGACAACAGAAGCATTTATCTCACGTAAGTCGGCATTAACTCGTTGAAAGGCTGAAACCCGAATTTCATCATCCGGTCTCCAATTAACATCAAGCTCTGGCGAACGTTTTAAAATCAGCGGTATAACGCGATCGATAAATGCATCGGTCACGTTGATACGACTACGAGAAAACTCTCGAGGGAAGACTTGATGGTCGATTGATGCGTGGCCCTGATTTAAGGCTTTGTCTTCAGCAAACAACTCGATCGGTGTTTTCAAATCTTGATCATGTAATAGAGCGAAGAGAGCCACCTTGAGCGTGGGATCAGCATCGTCCACATCCGCACCAGCTGCTGGATAACCAGGATAGACGACATCACCAACTTTAACCCCAGAAACAACATCTGGCGGATCAACTCGATAAACAATCATTTCAGCACCACCATGAGCGATGAAATGATGTGTAGAAACTACCGACAAGCGAGGAGGCTCAAACCGTAACTCAAGATCCCGCTCTACAACCGTTTCAACATTACGAAACCCAAACAACGCTGGTCGTTCAGCAGTAACCAGTAAGCGCGCCAATCCAGCTTTCAGTTGAGGGCTCGAATTTTTCCCAACCGATCGTTGAATACGTACACGATCGGCACTCTCTTGACTAACTTTCGCATCTTGTGGCGCTGCAAGCGAGAAGAGTGGTTACTCTAAATCACCTTGCTTATGCACCTTCTCAACAACACTTAGCATTCCACCAGGAGGCTCGATAGTTTCGTCGAGTAAACTCTCCACGCCCACTAAATGCTGAGGTTGCAGAATCTCGATGCTTGGCCCCTTCACCCGGCTGGCAAAAACATACACCGCCGTTACAATCAGGGCAGCGACAAGAGTGATCACAATAGAGAAACGTGGCACCCCCTCATCATACTCGTTCTCTCCTCCAGAAAGGACTGTTGACGCTATCTCGAACGATTGTTAGAGTGAGCACTGCTCCACGTGGCGGTATCGTCTAGGGGTTAGGACACGTGGTTCTCAGCCATGAAACCGGGGTTCGAGTCCCCGTACCGCTACCAGACCGAACTCGAAAACTTAATTAAAAACTCCGGCATTCAAAAAGACCTGACTGTCCACGAGAATAACTGACGTGTATTAAATCGAAACATCGGTACCCAAACCCTCAACCCTGGCACGTTCGTAAACCATTGCGGCAGCAGTTATATCCTCTACGGCCATACCAAGAGACTTAAAAATAGTGACTTCAGATAAAGAAGTCCGCCCTTGTACGCGTCCGGAAATTATCTCTCCGATCTCCGCAACAATATGTTCAGCGTTAAAACGAGCCTCTGCAATCGAAAGCACAATATCACCTGACTCAGTTAATGCTGACTCACGGGAGTCCACAAACAGGCGTGCACGCGCCACAAGAGACGGGTCCATTTCTCGCTGATGCGGCCGACAAGCTCCAACACTGATGACATGAGTCCCATCCGAAACCCACTGACTCATTAACACCGGTTCAGAGGCAGACGTCGCGAGAACTATCAAATCAGAATCTTGCACAGCCTCTTCAGCATTCTCTACTGCTAAAACCGGCACCCCAAATCGCTTAGACTCTTCCTCCGCAAAACGTTCTCGATGCACTCTGTTTGGACTCCACACCCTAACCTCTACAAACTGGCGAATACAGTTGAGGGCTAGAAGGTGACTGCGTGCTTGCACGCCAGAGCCGATTACGCACACCTTCGCCACATCAGATTCGCAAGCCAAATGACGGGTCGCAACCGCAGAAACAGCCGCAGTTCTCGCTTCAGTAATGTAGCGGCCATCCATTAAGGCAATAAGGGCACCCGTATCAGTGTCGAACAGTGCAATTGTCGCAAGATGACTTGCTAAACCACGTTTCGCATTACCATCGAAAACACCTACCACCTTAACTCCCAGTGCTGACGATCCAGGAATATAAGCTGGCATAACACCAAAAAATGACTTCTCTGATCCCACTTCCAAAACATTGCGAAGCGGCTGTGCGACCTGGTCTGATGAGAATCGGACAAGCGCCGACTCCATCGCCAGAATTAAATCGGCCATGGGAAGCACGCATTGAACATCCGATTCTGTAAGGAGTAAAGGCATCAAATAATAAAGTGGGCCATGATTTCCGGTATTTAGTATCAGACGCTAGCTTATAATTAGGCCCCCATTGTTCTCAAGTTGATATGACTAGACGCATACAAACAATTGATGCCCACGTGGCCGGAGAGCCACTCAGATTAATCGTTAATGGGTTCCCATCTATCTCAGCCGATTCCATGCTCGAAAAGCGCGCTTGGCTGCAAGATCATTGTGATGACCTACGTCGATCTCTGATGCGCGAACCCCGTGGACACAGCGACATGTACGGCGCACTCCTAACTGAAGCAGAAACACCTGGCGCTGATGCTGGTGTGCTCTTTATGCATAACGACGGGTATAGCACAATGTGTGGTCATGGCATTATTGCGGTGTCAAAAATTATTCTAGAACGAGATCTCATCACATTGAAGAATGAACCAGGCACCATTGTGCTGGATTCACCTGCAGGTCCCATCAAGGCCTTTGCAACCTTTGACACAACTCAGCGAATCGTGAACACCATCAGATTTCTGAACGTCCCGTCATTCGTACTACATCCAGGAGTAGAGGTCCAACTTGGCGCTCGAACAGTCAGGGCCGACGTGGCTTTCGGTGGCGCTTGGTATGCCATCGTCGATAGCGAGGCCGTAGGTATTCCACTTACAGCTGAACACCTCGATGAACTTCGACAAGTCGGGATGGAAATCAAAACAACAATCGACCGCACACATACGGCAACTCACCCCTCTGAACCACGTCTTACTGGTCTTTACGGAACAATTTTTACAGGTCCTGCCGATCACCCTAAGGCCCATCTCCGAAACGTAACCATTTTTGGAAATGCACAGGTCGACCGTTCTCCATGCGGGACCGGAACATCAGCCGTAATGGCTGTACTCGACGCGATTGGGTTACTGACTGAAGATCAACCCTTCGTACACGAAAGCATCGTGGGAACCGTGTTCACGGGTCGACTTAAAGGACGAACGTACGTCGGTGAACACAAAAGCATCGTACCAGAAATTGAGGGCTCAGCATGGATCACCGGCGAACATACTTTTTTAATTGATGACGAAGATCCTCTAAACGAAGGCTTTCGGCTCGGTTAAACAGAAAGCGTGGAATCTCCTCACCTTAAGCATTAGTGAACGACCAGCAAGTGTTAATAGCCAATGGCCAAACCGTCCTTGCGAGGATCCGAACCGCCCATCAGTACATCGTGCTCATAGTCGATCAAGATCCCCTGAAATCCTCCAAAAGCACCAACATTAGTGATTAACTGATGACCAAGCTGATTAAGACCAAAACGCACTTCTGCTCCGATTGCCGACTCGAGAGCAACTCCAGATTCAGAATGACGAAATCGTGCGGTTTCTCCCGCCTCCTGAATATTCATCCCAAAATCGATTAAGTTTAGCAACACTTGCACGTGCCCCTGCGGTTGCATGCCGCCACCCATGACACCAAAAGACAACCAGGGGCGATCATCCTTGAACACCATCGCAGGGATCAGTGTATGGAGTGGTCGCTTGTGAGGTTCTAATGTGTTCGGGTGATCCGACTGCAATGTAAACAAACTGCCTCGGTTGTGTAGTGCGATACCTGTATCTCCAGCGACAAGCCCAGAACCAAAATTGCTAAAGATAGACTGAATCAAGGAGATCACATTTCCTTCCCCATCAGCAACGGTGAGATAAATAGTGTCACCGAGATCACGACTATCCACAAGTGGGACTACAGATGGCGAAACCGGATAGGTGCCATCAACCACCGCCGGAGCGTAGTTCATTGCCGCAGCGCTCACACTGATCTCGTCACGTCGGCGTTTCGCATAATCTTTTGAGAGTAAATTTTTTACAACCGCCGGTGGCACCGAATCAGGATCCGCAACATACGCATCACGATCAGCAAACGCGATACGCTTGGCTTCAATAAGTAAATGCAGGTAAGCCGCTGAATTATGTTCCAATGACTGCAAGTCAAACCCTTCAAGAATATTAAGCATTTCTAATGCAGTAATTCCTTGAGTGTTCGGCGGCATCTCAAAAACTTCGTGCCCTCGGTATGTTGTACTGATTGGTTTAACCCAGTCTGATCGGTGTTCAGCAAAATCACGTTCTGTTAGCAGGCCCTCTCGGCGCTGAATATCGGCTACAATCGCTTTCGCGATCTCACCACGATAGAACGCGTCTCGCCCACCTTTTGCAATGATTTCAAGTGAAACAGCTAGCCGAGGGTTACGGAAGATAGAGCCAGCAACCGGCGCACGACCATCAAGCAGAAAAGTCTCAGCAGACTTGGCGTCCCGCACCAGAAGTGCCTCAGCATCCCGCCATTGCTCGGCAATAATTTCAGAAACAGGGAAGCCCTCTCGTGCATATTGAATAGCTGGAGTCAGAACACTGGAGAGGGACATGGTCCCATGGCGGTTCAATAACTCGGCCCACCCATCAACCACTCCTGGAACTGAAACAGACAGAATGCTTCGCCCTGGTATTTGCTTAAGTCCAAGTTCTGTAAATACGTCCCTCGTAGCCGTATAGGCCGAACGTCCGCTCGCATTAAGAGCATCGAGGTTTCCTGTGCCTGAATTGAAAACAATGGCGAATAGATCGCCCCCGATGCCATTCATCGTTGGTTCAACCACCGAAAGAACACCAGCCGCAGCAACGGCTGCATCAATCGCATTCCCACCGTTCTGAAGCACTCGTAATCCAGCTGCAGAAGCCAAGGGTTGGCTTGTAGCAATCATCCCTTGGCGCCCCATAACCACCGATCGCGTGGAACGAGGATTTTGCGCCGGCCGATCACCAGGTAATTGCAGACTACCCTCCAGTATCGTCATCATTGTCATGGCTAACGCTCCGACCGCTATGGCGGAGAGATGCGTTCGATTCAGAGTAACAAACATGAAGCCTTTCGTTTATATCTCGTCGACCAAAAACCAAAGCCAAAAACAAACTGTATTGGTCTAGCCACATAACAGTGGAATTGTAACAGAGCTAACCCAGATGAATACATGCGAACATTCTGGGGGAAAACCTTACGGACAGGGTCAAGATAAGAGAGTGGTAATACGCATTAAATCTTAGCGAAAGCTTGTTCGACTATCGGGCGAAGCAATGTAACTCTGGCGTGCCCGCGCATTCATACCACGCCGCTTAACTTTCACCTCGAGCTTATGAATTTTCCCGTCAAACTGCTCCGGAATAAACCCAAGAACGTATTGGCTGTGTAGCTCTTGAGCCACCCTTGTGAATGTTGGACCTAAATCATCTGTCTTCTTGAGCTCGAAATAACCGCCCCCAGTTTCCTCAGCAAGTTTCTTGAGCCCACGAGAAGGCTTGCTTCGCACTCGACGAAGGCCATTGAAATAGTCGCTCTCAAGACCAATGGCATAAACCATAACTTCTTCCTCGCGAGCACGCTTAAGCACGGTGCCTAGTCCAACGCGGCTATCGGTATCATCGCCATCGGTAAACACGAGAAGTACTCTGCGGCCGGAAATGCCGAAGAGTCGGTCAAGGCTCTGGTCAACTGCATCATAAAGTCTCGTTGGATTACCGAAATCAAGTTCTCTTAATGCAGAAATTAAATCATCTCGGTCAGAAGTGAACTCTGGACTAAACTGGATCTTGTCGTTGAACGCACCCACACGCCCTTGATCGTCAGGCAAGAGACGAATAAGAAACTGCTCAGCCCCAGATTTTAATAAGTCGAGGTTTGGCGTCATGCTCGCACTCGTGTCGAGCATTACGATAACGGTGATCGGTTGGATCTGGCTGTCGAAAAATGTAATCGCCTGTGGACGTTTGTTATCGAAAATTTCAAAATCTTTCTGCTCAAGTTCCGGCACCAGACGTTTCTCTCTGTCTGTAACCGTCACATAAAGCGGTACAATTTGCGTGCCCGTCCTAAAGACAGGGGCCTGCTGCGTGAAGACCCCCACCACTGAAAACAAAACCATTAATAAAAAAAGGAATTTAACTTGACGCATATAACCATCCTGGCAAGCTACGAAGCGACTCGTAAACAGCTCAGCGAACCGTAGCACTTTATGGCATCGGACGAATATCATTCAACGTGAATCAACGATGTTCTCGTCCATACATGCTCAATGCGAAGGTTCTCACCTGTTCGTTTAAAAGTTACACACCAATGACCTGGTCAGTGTCAGATCAAATTCAGCGATCGGACAATGGTCGCCGTAAAAAATGTCACCAAAAAAGCCAGAGCGAGAGGCATAAGGGCACCCACAAATGTCCAGCGTCGGCTAAGAGTTTCCTTGTAAATTGTAATGATCGTCGTGGCACACGGATTATGGAGTAATGAAAAGAGCATTAAGTTAACCGCCGTCAACATAGTCCAACCATGTTGATCCACCAGCAGTGTTCTGATCGTGTCGAAGGATTCGAGGTCAGACATCATGCCAATACCCATGTAAACCATTAACATCGTCGGAACAACAATTTCATTTGCCGGAATGGCAATCAAATACGCCAGCATGATGACACCATCGAGACCCACAGCTCGACCCAATGGGTCAAATGCACTCGCGAGCTGCTCAGCCAGACTCACATCACCGGTGTGAACATTGCCAAGAATCCAAATCACTCCACCCGCGGGCACTGCTGTCAAAACAGCACGCCAAAGAACAAACACCGTACGGTCAATAAGTGAAGTATAAAGAATCCGACCGATTCCCGGACGACGATAAGGTGGAAGTTCAAGCGTAAAAGCCGATGCTTCGCCCTTGAGGATCGTTCGAGATAACAACCAAGACATGGCCAGTGTGAAGACAACCCCAATCAAAACAATACTGACCACAGCTCCAGCAGCTGCAAAAGATGCAAACCCCGCAGGAAAAGCTGCAGCAACAAAAATTGTGGCTAGCATGATTAGAGTCGGAAAGCGGCCATTACAGGGCACAAAATTGTTTGTCAAAATTGCAACTAAACGCTCACGCGGAGAATTGATGACTCTGGTTGCAACAACTCCAGCAGCGTTGCAGCCAAACCCCATCGCCATTGTAAGGGCTTGCTTGCCATGTGCTCCAGCCTTGCGAAAGAGAAAGTCAAGATTGAAAGCCACCCGTGGCAGATATCCGAAGTCTTCAAGAATGGTGAATAGAGGAAAGAAAATGGCCATCGGAGGCAACATTACGCTAACCACCCAAGCCAATCCACGGTAGACACCGTGCCAGACGAAACCTGTGATCCACCAGGGTAGCCCAATGGACTCAAACATGGCTGCACCAAGATCTCCCAACGCAAAAAACATTTTCGCGAGCATTTGAGATGGGTAATTAGCCCCCGTAATCGTCAACCAAAAAACGGTCGCCAAAATCAGGAGCATCAGAGGGAGACCAAAGACCGGAGACGTAACGATGCGATCAATACGCTGATCCAGGTCGTAATGCCGACCGCTAACTTGTCGAGACGCACGACGTGCTACGCGTTCAGCTTCAGCGTAAATCGACTTTACCGCTTCGTCACGAAAACTGCCCTGCAACGTTTGACGAAGCTTCCGTGCACGTTGAACTACGGCTTCAGGTTCTGGGCTTTCAGATTCATCATTCTGGATGGCAACATGGATGTCATCAAACGTCGGGAACGGCAGTGGTAGCGCTTTATGATCCTTCGTCATTGACTACCTTGTAATGCAATTTTCTGACTAAATCGCTCGTCGGCGGCCTGTTGCCGAACAACCAGCTCAGCCAGTTCACCCTCAACCAGAGCTTCCTCAACCCGAGAATCACCATCTAGTAACCGGATTGCGATCCACCGAGCATTCGGTACACCTGGTGCGATCGATTCGATAAGTGGTACAAGTTCATCAACCGCACTCTGAAATTCTGCGGTGCCCGTCACGCGGAGAGGTTTCGTAGATAGAGCTCCAGTGATCACCCCCTCGACCGCGGAGAGTAAAGCCTGCATACCCTCACCGCTGCGCGCTACGAGTGGAATCGCTGGAACGCCAAGGTCTCGTGCGAGGGTACGTGTCTCGACTTCTAGGCCCTTTCGACGTGCTTCGTCCATTAGGTTAACAGCGACAACCACACGACTTGTGATCTCAAAAACCTGCAAAATTAAATTAAGATTACGTTCAAGACAAGTCGCATCCACGACTACAACCGTGCAATCTGGCTGTCCAAACAAAATGAAATTTCGCGCAACTTCCTCGTCCTGTGAGGCAGACAACAATGAGTACGTGCCGGGTAAATCAACGAGCTTGTAACGGGTTCCATTGAACTTGAAACCCCCTTCTGCTCGCGTTACCGTCTTGCCAGGCCAGTTACCAGTATGCTGGCGAAGACCTGTCAATGCATTGAAAACAGTAGATTTACCAGTGTTTGGGTTTCCAGCCAGCGCAACAACCCGATCAAATTTCTCGACATCAATCCCCATTTGAGACAGCTGCACGTGGGCCGGACAGGTGTTACAAGCCTCGTGGTCAATCATTGTTTCACCTCGCCTCCACGAATAGTTCAACCACTTCAGATTTTTCTTCCTTCTCTACAGCAGCAGGTCTAACAAAAATTTGTGCAGCCTGATCCCGACGAAGAGCGACAAGAGTGCCTCTGACACGATATGCACAGGGATCGCTGACAAACGTGCTGAGTTCAAGACGAACCGTCGCACCCACCGTAAATCCGAGATCTAGTAGTCGTCGACGTGTGAATCCTCGACAAGCATCATCAAGTCTTACTACTTCACCCACCACACCTGATTCCAGCGATGAAAGCGGCATGCCGACAGATTCAAGCTCTGGAAAAGATCGAACGTCCGTGAGAAAAATATTGGCAGCCACGGCTGGAGCAAGCCAGTACTCTCGTTTGTTATCACCAAAGAGAATTTTCTCAGGATTAACTTCTCGAACCTGAATAACCTGGCCGATGCAAAACCCGCCGGTAACGATCTGCGAGTACGCAAGTGGTGGCTCATCTTCCAAATGAACGATTCTTCCAGGCTTACCGATGGGCCAATCAGTCATCGGTACGCCGCTAGGAGGTTCCAAATAACCGTCCGCAGTCGGAATCGGGTCACCGTGTGGATCCTGTGGCGGATGGCCAAGAAGTGCGTCAAGTCGATCAACCTGTTTCGGAGTTAGAGAATGCTCGAGACGTTCGGCCTCTTCGTGCAACTTGCTGAGAGGGAGTCTAGCCTCGTCAGCTAAGTACCGCTCCCACAAACGATGTGCTCTAATGACATGGAGGGCGACACGCTTACCTTCGGGCTCTAAATGAAATTGAGCGCCTTGAGTTTGGATCAGGCCTTGCCTTTGTAATCTTTCTACCAACTCCATGAGGCTCTCATCGGAAAGGCGAAGTATCCCCGCCAGTGAAGAGAATGATCCGTGTCGACCAGAGTACTCTTCCTTCAGCAAATGCTTCAGGGCATCCTCCGCGTATTGTCGTCCCAAAATCATCCGTCGCTTCCTCAAATAAGCAAGTAAACCGACATCAGGGAAGAAAATCAGCGCTAATACAACGGCAAGAGTGATAAGCGAAAGCATCATGGTCAGAAGCTCAAAATTTCTCGACATGTAACTTCGAGGCTGCGCGCGTGCCTAATGTGATGAGCCGACCGGTACCGGTCCTTACGCTCACACTATCAGCACGTTGATCTCGAGATTCAATCTGAATAACCTCCCCAGGCTTAAGCAATGAGCTCTCTACGAACCTTAAAAAATCTGGGTCCTGATCGGAGACACGAGTAATCGTCAAGGAAACCAATAACGGACAATTGAGTAACGTAAAAGAATCGAGTCTTTTTACTACCCCTTCTTGGTCAGGTATAGGATCACCGTGTGGATCGGTCTCTGGGTGGCCCAACATTTGATCAATACGATCGATCAGCGTGTCCGAAACTGCATGCTCAAGTCTTTCTGCTTCATCGTGCACGTCTGCCCAGCTCATACCAAGAACCTGAACCAGGAACAACTCAATTAAACGATGCCGGCGGAGTACCCGAACCGCAAGTTTTTCGCCGGCAGTGGTAAGTCTGACACCAGAATAAGGCTCGTAGACGACGAGTCCAGACTCAGCGAGTGCTTTGACCATTGTCGTCGCGGTGCCGGGCACGACGCCAAGAGCTGCGGCTAAACGACCCATTGGTACAAGATCAGTTTGTAAAAGTTGACTCTGTTCGAGGTAAGCAGCCTTTAGATAATTTTCTACGGTACTCGATGGGAACATGGATTTCGTCCTCGAGGCCACTAATCCGTCGAGCTCTGGCAAAGTTGACATAATACTAATTCTATATTTTGATATATCGAATACATTATTTTCAATAATATTATAATGTAACATTAGCGCTAGAGAAATTCGCAGGGAAACACTGTATCGTCAAGTGAGACATGACTTATTCGACCTTCCGCTGGAACTGTAAACTCAACGTGGACCTTATTGCCATTATCATCACTGTCCTCCTAATGATGAACGGGTACGTGTCGGCTCAACAACACACCCTCGACGCCAATACACAAAACAGCACCAAGCAAACTCCCGTAAAACAAAACGAGTCAAGGACTGGTCCCTTGTCCGGTTACATGGATTTCCACTTCAATAATCCCCAAGAAGAGGACCCGAAGTTCGATTTCCACCGGTTCGTTCTTCTTTTCAGCCACTCCTTCACCGACCGCATTCGATTTGTCGGTGAGTTAGAACTTGAACACGCAATGGTGGAAGGCCTAGAAGAAAAGGGCGAACTAGAACTTGAACAGGCTTATGTCGACTTCCTAGTAACACCAAAACTCAATTTAAGAGCAGGCATGTTGCTTGTACCTGTCGGAATCATAAACGAACGCCACGAACCACCGGTTTTTCAAGGCGTTGAGCGTCCTTTCGTCGATACCGTAATCGTTCCATCCACCTGGTTCGAGGCCGGCGCCGGTGTCCAGGGTGAATTCGGGCAGGGCTGGCGATACCGAGCTTACGTAATGGCCCCTCTGGATGCAGCCGGGTTCAATGCTGAGGAGGGTATTCGCGGCGGTCGACAAAAAGGCTCCAAAGCCAATACCCGAAGCCTGGCACACACCGGGCGAATCGAATATGTGGGTTTACCAGGACTATCCCTAGGAACAAGCTACTGGTATGGAAAAACGACGGGCACCAGTTTTCCTGATGTCAAAAGCCGAGTTCTTCTTGGTGAAGTAGACGGACGCTATCGAAACGGGAATCTCGAGTTTCGTAGCCAATACGCCCACTTGTTTTTAGACGGCGCGGCGGAATTAAACGATACGTTTCAACGCACTGTAGGAGTCAGCCCAAACATTGCTGAACAAATACGAGGATTTTATTTAGAATCAACTTACTTTGTACTGCCTTATGCAGCCCCTCGAGAATTAGCACTTTTTCTAAGGTACGAAAATTTCGATACCCAGTACCGTATGCCGACCGGATTTCTGCCATTAAAGCGGTTTGACCGTTCCGCATGGGTACTTGGTTTTACTTACTATCCCGATCCTGATGTGGCTGTAAAATTCGATTATTCCATTGTGCGTAACCAGAGCTCACTTGTGACCGCACCAAATTCGCTCAACCTCGGCCTCGGTTGGTGGTTCTAGAAAAATGCAAAAAAAAATCCTAGGCTGGTCATTCTTTCTTACAACGCTCTGCCTTGTCTCTCCATGTTTAGCACAGGAAGTTCAGGACCCCGTGGTTGTTGAAATCGTCGCCGAAAGATTCGTTTTTACGCCCTCACGTGTGACAGTTAGCCAAGGTTCTACCATCGAGTTTAGACTCAAAAGTGAAGATACAAGTCATGGATTTCTGATCGTCGGTACGGATATTGACGTCATAATTCCTAAACGGAGACAGGGAGAAGCAAAAGTAACGTTTGTGGCTGATACACCAGGAAGCTTCCGTTTCGAGTGTTCCAAACTGTGCGGAGCAGGACATCACTTCATGCGGGGAACAATTGAAGTCTCGTCTACTGTCACCAATAAGGCATCTAAACCCGATACAGACGTTGGGAGTCAGCAATGATACAAAGACTGTCTGTGGGAATCTTGATTGCGGTATGGGTCTCAGTTGCCACTGGAATCTCTGGTCAGCGACGAGCACCTGAACCCGGGGATCCCATGCCAGGCATCACAGCCCAAGAGTTTGAAGCATTCAGATTGGGTCTCGAGGATTTCCTAGAGGTTGAAGAAGCGGAGGAAGGCTTGGGCCCGGCTTATAACGCGACAAGCTGTGCAGCTTGCCACAGTGTGCCAGCCATCGGTGGAATCAGTCCTGCTGCAACAATGAGAGCAGCATTCAAAGATGAAGACGGCAAAACTCGCAATCTCGCTCCGGCTACCGACTCACTCTTCCACCTCTTTTCAATTCCGAATCATTCCTGCCAACCCATAATTCCTCCAGAGGCAAACATCATCGATCGCCGGATTCCAATTCCAGTTTTCGGTGCTGGTCTCGTCGAAATGATCCCTGACGCTACCATATTGTCATTAGAAGACCCCTTTGATAGTGACGGAGATGGCATCAGCGGGCGAGCGGGAATGGTTATCGATGTAGCATCCGGAGAACGTCGTGTCGGACGATTCGGATGGAAGTCCCAGCAAGCAACACTTCTCTCCTTCGGCGCAGAAGCCTATCGAAATGAAATGGGAATTACGAGTGACTTGTTCCCAACAGAAGTCGGATTCGGTCTCTTAGCCGAGCAACTACGTTTGTGTGACCCAATCCCAGACCCCGAAGACATCCCTGAAGCGTCGACTGGCCGACGAGGCATTGATAATTTCGAATCCTTTATGCAACTGCTAGCTCCTGTGGAGCGTGGCCCCATTAACGAACAAGTGCGCGTTGGCGAACGGGTATTCTCAACAATCGGGTGTGCACAGTGTCACGTGCCAACATTGTCGACTGGCGCAAATAGCAACCCCGTGTTTCACAGACGCTCAGTCCCACTGTTTTCAGATCTCTTGCTTCACGATGTTGGCACCGGTGACGGAATTCCACAGGCTAGCGCCAGACCAAACGAAATTCGGACACCAGCTTTATGGGGACTCCGTTTTAGGCTCCCACTACTACACAACGGAAATGCCGCAACTATCGAACAGGCTGTCTTGCGGCATAACAGAGAAGCTCGCCTTGCACGTGAAGGATTTGAGGCACTCGGACTTGCTGATCGCGCTGCACTGCTCGCTTTTCTCAACTCACTCTAACCTATTACACGCGGAGCTAACGCCGCTCGATTGGGGCAATCTCGGGGCATTTCTGATGTGAAAATTTCTCGCCCCATTTAATACTTAGGCCCTAGAGAGATATACTGCAGGTTCAGATCTTGAAGTCACGACTACTATTTCTGCCGTAACCGTCGCCATCATGGGCCACGAAGCCATAAAGCAACTCGCCTGTGCACGAATCCCTATCGGCGACAAACAGTTCAAGCTGTATCTCTACTCAGGTGGTGATGGTCGTGAGCATCTTGCGTTAGTACTCGGGGATGTAAAAGGGCAACAAGATCTGCTAATCCGAATCCATTCAGAATGCTTTACCGGCGAGGTACTCGGTTCCAGACGTTGCGATTGCGGACCTCAACTGTATAGAGCCATCGAACTTATCGGCCAAGAAGGAGCTGGAGCTTTAATATATTTACGTCAGGAGGGTCGAGGAATCGGACTTCTTGAAAAGCTTCGAGCTTATGATCTTCAGGACGCCGGATACGACACAGTAGACGCAAATATTCAGCTTGGCCATGGCGCTGATGAACGTGACTACGCCATCGCAGCACATATCCTTCACGATCTTGACGTGCAAACTGTCCGAGTCCTCACAAATAATCCTGCAAAAATTGAAAGTCTCGAACAATGTGGCTTCCCTGGTAGTAACCGTATACCACTACAAGCTGAGATCACTTCAGAAAATCGTCAATATTTAGAAACAAAAGCCCTGAGAATGCGACATCATCTTGACCTCAGGCACTCAGCCTTTCAACGCGTTCAGCAGCCAGAAACATCGCCCGTGACTTTGATGGGACCACCCGGAACTTCAAACGGTCGTCCTTATGTCACGCTAACCTACGCCCAAAGCATCGACGGCTCAATTACTGTTCGGAGAGGTGAACCGATGGAACTGAGCTGTGAACAATCTTTAGCAATGACTCATGAACTTAGAGCTCAGCATGATGCCATCCTAGTAGGTATTGAAACTGTCATCGCAGATGATCCGAAACTAACCGTAAGATTGGCTAAAGGACCAAATCCGATACCAGTCGTGCTCGACAGCCGCCTTCGAATTCCATTCACTTCACAGTTGTTGAAGAACGGTGCTGTCAAGCCTTGGATCGCGACAACCAATCTAGCGGATGCTGGGCGTCAATGCCAATTAGAAGCGCTTGGGGCTAAAGTCGTGAGACTACCAGCGAATCCTACAGGCCAGGTTGACCTTAAGATCCTGCTCAGTGAATTCTTACAGGCAGGCATCGGTAGTCTTATGGTTGAGGGAGGTGCTCGCGTAATTACAAGTTTTCTTTCAGCTCACCTTGTTGATCGACTTGTGTTGACGATCGCGCCGCTCCTTGTTGGAGGCCTGAACGCCGTTAGTAACCTCACTAAAACCAACAACTATAGTTTTCCATCACTACACAACCCACGTTATCAGAATGTCGGAGACAATATCGTACTATTCGGAAACGTCCGCCAAATTAAAGAATGACACGACATTCCCTTATCTTCACCGCCCCGAAGACCATTGCCATAGTAAAAGAGACCCTGCCCCAACTCCAGGCAAAGGAGGTGTTGGTTAAAGCCGAGGTGTCAGCAATCAGTGCCGGCACTGAACTTCTTATCTACCGTGGTGAGGCACCAGACGAACTCCCCGCCGACGAGACAATTGCGAGTCTGCGTAACGGCACTCTTCGCTTTCCTCTTAAATATGGCTATGCCGTTGTTGGGCGAGTAAATAATATCGGAGCCAGCGTAGATCCTTCCTGGCTTGGACGCCGAGTTTTCGTTTTTCACCCCCACGAAAGCCACTTCGTTGCACAAATCAATGAGCTGCATCCTGTACCGGAAAATATTTCGGCAGAGTGTGCCGTATTTCTTCCAAGTATGGAAACAGCCGTATCAATGCTCATGGACGGAAGACCTACAATCGGTGAACAGGTCGTCATCTTCGGACAGGGCACCATCGGTCTTCTCACAACAGCCCTTCTCGCACACTTACCACTCACTACTCTCGTAACCGTTGATGCACACCAACTTCGGCGTGATTGGTCCATTAAGTGGGGGGCACAACTCAGCTTAGATCCGAATGAACCTAAGCTTCGGAACAAGTTACTTACACTACTGCATAAAGAATCTGGTCCTTCTGGCATCGATCTGGCAATCGAACTATCTGGTCACCCTAAGGCACTAGAACAAGCAATCGGGGTAACTGGACCCAACGGCCGAGTTCTCATCGGTTCCTGGTACGGCCAACGACGCGTCAACCTCCATCTGGGAGGAGAATTTCACCGAAGCGGTATTAAAATTATTAGTAGCCAAGTCAGCCACCTGGCACCCCAGTGGTCTGGGCGATGGACCAAGGCACGACGCTTACAAGTGACCTGGGAGATGCTCAAACAATTGCAACCGACGACTTTAATAACTCACCGTATTCCATTCGCCGAAGCACCTTCGGCATATGGTCTACTCAACAATGAACCAGAAACTGCCGGTCAAGTGATTCTGCGATACGACTAGCTCAAACTAGAAGGAACCGTCATGTACTCAGTCACCGTTAGGCGAGATTTTATTGCCCAGCACTTCCTGATCGGCGGTGACTGGGGGGCCGAAAACAATCTTCACTCACACCACTACCGTGTAGAGGTTACGCTTGAGGGAACGAACTTAGATGCACACGGCTACTTAGTAGACATCGTCGACATTGAACAACATGTAGACAACTTAGTGAAACATTACAGCGACTGTACTTTGAATGACCTACCACAACTTCACAATTTGAATCCCAGCCTCGAACGTTTTGCACAGCTCTTTCAGGAAGCCCTTGTCTCACGTATCACTGCACCGACACTCTCAAAAATGACAGTGACCATCTGGGAAAACGAGCTGGCCTGGGCAAGCTATTGCAGTGAATTAGCGGGAGCTTACGTCGGTAATTAATGGATGCGGGTTGGCCTTATCATCTACGACAGTTTGGATATAACTTCTGGTGGAAATATCTATGACCGTCACCTCATCAACATCCTCAAGGAGCGTGATCCCAACGTCGAACGTGTTGATTTAATCTCGCTTCCACGAACCAGTTACCCTGGTTGTCTAGCTCACAATGTGTCTGTACAGCTTCTACATCGTCTTCAGCATGCCGATCTAGATGTACTACTCCAAGATGAATTAGTTTACCCATCGTTATTCTGGTTCAATCGACGGCTACGTCACCGCGTCACATTCCCGTGTGTAGGAATTGTCCATCATTTACAAAGTAGCGAGGTACAGTCTAAATGGCGAAAGTCTTACCAGCGCCCACTCGAACATTTCTACCTCAAAGGGCTGGACGCCTTTATCGTCAATAGTCACCATACAAAGCGTGCTGTCCAGGCAATCGTGGGGGGAGCCCCTCCTTGCATGGTGGCACAACCCGGTGGAAATAGACTAATTCCAAGCTTAACCATTGATAGGATACGTGCCAGGAGTTGTGCAACAGGGTCGCTGCGTTTACTCTTTGTAGGCAACGTAATACCTCGGAAAGGCTTGACGACTTTAATCGCCGCTCTTGAAAAACTGGTGGGCCACGCTTGGCACTTGGACGTAGTCGGCAGCAAAGACGTCGACCTAGAATACACGAAACAAATTCGACTTCAGGTGAAGAGCGCAGGATTAGAACAGCAAATTAGCTTTCACGGTCATCTCGGTGACTCTTCGTTATTCGAATATTTTTCACGTAGCCACGTGCTCACTGTACCCTCCACTTACGAAGGATTCGGCATCGTGTACCTGGAAGGCATGGGATTCGGACTGCCAGCCTTGGCTTGTCAAGTCGGCGCAGTGTCTGAAATTATTGAGCACGGCGCCAATGGTTTTCTGATTCCACCTGGAGATGTTTCGAAACTCACACACTATATTGAACAATTAATCCAAAACCGCTCACTCCTAGAAAATTTAAGCGTTAATGCTCATCGAACCTACCACCGCCACCCTACTTGGCAAGAAAGCCTGGTTCAGGTTCCCAACTTTCTCACAAAAGTCATCAGTTTACACAGGACAATCGAGGAAAATGAGCCTTCCTAACCAGTTCAGTATTAACCGCTATCTCACAGCAAAAAAGAGTGTCGATAGCAGGGCTCTGAATCAACACGTGTGGAAAACCCTCCAAGAAAACCTTTCACGGGGAACACGAAACAAGCCCACACGTATTCTTGAAATTGGAGCTGGTGTCGGAACAATGGTGGAACGAATCGCAGAATATCAATTAGTAGATCACGCCGTTTACTCTGCGATCGATGCCGACCCCACATGCGTAGAAGAAATGCAAAAACGTCTCGATCACGGCAATGACCAAATTAAACTAGAAACAGAAACCGCCATTCTACAAGACTTCGTTGAGCGTGAGCGCGGTCGACGGTCTTGGGATCTTCTCGTAGCAAACGCAGTCTTAGACCTTCTTGATCTAGCGTCAACTCTTCCCCTCCTGCAATCGCTTATAGAACCAGGAGGTTTAATGTATTTCACTATCAACTTCGACGGCGTGACAATCCTAGAACCTTCAATAGAGCCGTCATTCGACTCTTTAGTAGAAAAACTCTACAACCGCACAATGGACGAACGCATAGTAGGTGGCCAAAAATCCGGTGACAGCCATTGTGGACGACATCTCTTCAAGGCTCTATTAGACATCGATACAGAAATTCTTGCTGCCGGTAGTTCAGATTGGGTTGTTTTCGCCGGACCCAGCGGCTACTCGGATGATGAACAGTACTTCTTACATCACATCATCCATACAATAGAGGCAGCCCTATTCGGTCATCCTGAGCTCGATGAACAACAACTAACCAAATGGGTAAAAACACGCCACGCACAGATCGAAGATCAATCGCTCGTGTACATAGCACACCAACTCGATTTTCTATGCCAGGTGAAAAATTGTAATCGCTGAAAAAAATTAGTGGGGCTCTCTTTTTTCTGACCGGTAAAACCCATGTCCCGATCCAAGTATCAGCACTCCTAAATTACTAACTAGTGCAACACCACTAATCCAATCAAATTCTTGCGCGCTACTGTTTAAACTGAGGACTAGGAGTAGTACAACAGCGCAGCCGCGGCTTGCAAGACCCGTCATAATACCAACGACAGCTACCAGTACCCCAAGACCAAGAACTAAGGCACCAAAGTTTGGGGAAGGATAATTCCAGACAGAAAGTGCCGACGCCAAAACTTGCGTTGGCGCATCTCCAGGTAAAGCAACCACTACACCTATCCACGCAATTACCACCACCGGTTTGAGTAGCTGTGGCAACCAAAAAGTTACCAACCCAAAAAACAACCGCCGGTATCGCTGATATGAGACCGACCCGGTATCCAACCGTGCTGAAACAACGAGCCAATCACGAGCGAACCCACAAAGAGTAGGTATTGCAAATACAACACTTGCTAATTTCACGACCACCGGTGCGACAAGAGGACAAAGTGCTACAGTGATAAATCCCATCTGAAAACCAGCGATAATCCTTCGATACTGGCTAGAAGGAAGGCTGTTAACTGTCTCGCCACGGCTGGTCCTCCACCATAAGCCCAGTACAAAAAGATAACGCGCGAAACCGATGGCAAGGTACCAGATGTGAAGCCGTTCGTACAAAACTGCAAGTAACGAGCCGATGAGCACGGACAGCGCATCAACTTCGAGATCTAGTCGAACGCCAAGAGTAGTTACGTGCTTTGTGCGACGTGCTAACAGACCATCCAGGGCATCTCCAATCGCCGCCAACGCATAGAGAATGGCGGGAATCCAAACCAGATTGCCCGAAGGATAAGGTGAAAAAATGAATCCGGCGACCGAAGCGATTGCGATACCACGTGCCAAGGTTAAGGCAGTACCCATCCCAAGAGTACTTAGCGAAACCTCGGTGTCACAAATTCGACGATTTTCTGGTAGCCACTGCCAAACCTTCCAGAACAAATAAACGCTTACGGCACCAGTGGACATAAGCCAGTGCCCAGCATAAGGCCAAACATCTCCCCAGCCGTCTTTCAGATAGTGGTACCCGAACCACAGTCCAACAACCGATAGGCCGGCCGCAACCAGCCATCTGTTTCGTAGACGTTGAAGTGAAGAATTTATTACAAACGTAGGCAAGATCATCACCGTTCATTGTCAAGCCAAGGAAATTCCCTTCACGTCCTCACGGCCCCAGCTGATCAATCGGTGTCGAAGTCCCAAAGACATCCAAGAAAGCCGCCAGGAAATGTTCCATATGGAATTCTGATGTCTGACTTGGTAACACCCCAGACTGAAACCCGTGGCGCGCAAATGGAGCCACAAGATCAGGATTGCTGCTTATGAGATGAACCGGAACTGCCCAACTGTCATTATCGTGCGTTGCAAGTTTCGGAGGCTGATGATCGCCCATGATGATAACGAGTGAACCAGCCGGAACGAACCGTAAAATAAAATCCTCAAGAATGTCGAGTTCATAAAGAAAAGCATCAACGTAGCGAGAAGAAAGTTCATACAAGTCCCGATAATCATCAGCTGCGATTGATGGTAAATGTTCTCGATAAGCCGTCCCAGTCTCAAACAACGACCAATTCGCCACATAAGGCGGAATAGGAAAGTACGGAATATGGGTCATTATTAAAGCTATTTTGGCGAATACCGGCCTCGAAGACCTGAGAATTTCCCGTTTGTAAATCTGGTACAACGTGTACTGGTCTGGGATCTTCCACCATCCGATGTCCGGTCCTTGGTAATCAAGTGCAGCTGCATCATAAATGTACTCAAAACCATAGAAATCCCCATCCGGCCAAGGACCTCGAATGGCTGGTTCTGCTGCAACCGTTCGATATCCTTCATCATTCAGCAAATGAACTAGGGTTCGTCGACCCGAACCAACGAGGGTCTCGTAGTCCCGCTGATCAGCCACACGCACACCACTCAGAACAGTCGCATGCGAACGCCACGAACCACCCGCAAACGTAGGTGCAGTGATCTGGCTCGAGGCCATTGAGAAGCCTGCAGTAGTCAAGCGATTTTCAAACCGCTTAAAGCGTGGTGCGATCGACGTGAAATGTCTTGCGTCTTCAATCAGAGTCACTCCATACGACTCCAAAAAAATTAGGAACACAGACGCACCCTGGAGACCATCGACGCGTGTGTTAGCCATCATCTCTGGCGTTATCTTCGCTAAAGATCTGTCGCCGTGAGAATCCGTGAGCTTAGGTCGAGAATCCGAGAAAGGAGGACCATCCGTGAACTGATCTCTAAGTATAGTGGTAAAAGATCTGGCGAACACATCGCTGTGCACTGTTACTACGGAAACGGGAATCAACAATAGCCCGGCCACAGTCGCAATCAACAGCACTCGTTTCGAACCCCGCTGAACTACGCAATCGATAGCTCGTTCAATCGCTAAAAATCCAACGTAGTTAAGTCCAATAAATATGGCAATACTCACTACCAATCCGAAGACGATAAGCAGAATGCTAAAACGTGGTAGTGCTTCCCAGAACATACCAATGACACCGAAGACATGCGGAAGATCACCACGAACATCAAGCGTTCGACCCATTACACCAGGAGCTGACACAACGACATAGCGTACAAGCGACAAAATAAATACAAGCGTAGCAACAACAGGTTTCCAGTACCGCGGTTTCTTAATATCGAACAAGCCCACAAGTACGAGTGCTACAAGCCCAAGCACCACCTCGATAGAGATGAGCGGTACTAACCGAATCCATGGTGTGGACGGAACATTTACAAACGTGAAAAGTACGTTGAAGTACAAGCTGAAAGCGAAGGCCAGGAAAATTCTTAACCCCAGGTGATTTCCCGTGAAATGACCTGCGAAGTAACGGTTTACTCCCATTTCACATTAATTATAAGGATGACCAGGGAAACCCGAAGAGGCACCAGAGAAACGCACAGTTTTCAGTGTATAACTGAACTAAATGTTCCGAAAAAACCACCGGCCAGAAACTGTGCGCAGACATCTAGCCACCGAAGGGTTCACAACTACTACGACTCACTCTCTTTTATAGACATCTTCTTAATCATGTCTCCAGCTTCAAGTTTTCCAGGAACGTCTGCACCTGAGATGACTTGGCCGAATACGGTGTACTGACCATCAAGGTTTGGTTGTGGCGCCAAGGTAATATACATCTGACTGTCAGCTCTGGCTGGGTCCCCCGCATGCGCCATTGCAACGGCATGGAGCTTGTGCGTACGTTTTTCAGAAATTTCAGCAACACCAATTGACTTACCACTCCCACCTGAACCCCAACGAGCTTTCTTTGTCATATCCCGTGACTGCGGGTCGCCCCACTGAACAACAAATTTTGGTACAACTCGGTGAAACCGCTGACCATCATAGAAACCCCGCGTGACTAGTCTGAAGATATGCTCGACTGTTTTAGGGGCTTCCGAAGAGTAGGTCTCAAACTCGAATGTCCCTTTGGAAGTTTCCACGACCACAATTAAGGGCTCTCCGGGCACAAACTGCGCCTCTTCGACCTGTTCCACCTGACTCAGCTGAACCACGACTGCCTTGCCATCCGTCACCTCAATAACCCCAGTCACCTGGTTGCCCAACTGGATGCCACTCAGAAGATCCTCAGACTCGACCGCGAAAGGCATTGTCATGGCATCCATGTACCCAACGATCTCCTCGTGATCCAGGACAACCTCTAAACGCTCTGGGGCCATGCCCGCTACCTTCGCTTGGAACTCGAAGCGGGTCGTCGTAACCTCTGGCTCAGACTCCGGCTCAACCGCAACCTCAGGTTCCGAACCACAAGCGCCAACCAAACCTACCAAAATAACAACCAACGCTATCTTCCGGCTAAAGTAAAAAGGCATGGCGTTAGTCTAACTCATCCTCGACCACAGGTAAAAACCTGACACAATAGTCACCGCTGCCACAACGACATCGTGGGCCGTGAACAACGAATAACTCGTCTAGGCGTCCTGTAAAAGGCACAAAAGCACGCCAACCCACCACTAATCCAATATGTGTCCTAAATATAGGGAGATTTTTCTTGAAAACATTCAGGACAAAAGATGTAGATCTCAAGGAAACTTGAGAGATCCTTGTCCCCTGAACTATAATTGCCGACTGCTATTGCTTTATTTACTGCGTTAAAAATTATGAAAAGCCTGGTATGAAATCAAAGCACATCGTTAAACGTTAAGGAAAAGGGGAAAAAGTGATGCTTCGAAGTTCTCGTGTGTGCTTCGTCTGGTTAACTGCATTAGCGTTGTTCTTAGGGGCAACGAACCTTGGTGAAGCGCAACAGATGGGCAGGGTCGGTGGGAAGGTAACCGACGACGACGGTAATCCCCTCGTAGGTGCATCACTTGTCGCCGAACAACCTGGAACATCTGCGAAATATGAGGCCACCACCGATGAGGATGGTCGTTACAACATTAATGGTTTACGTGGTGGAGATTGGCTAATCACTGCTTCGATGGACGGATACCTACCGACACAAGGTAATTTTCGCGTGACAACCTTAAGCCGGGTCCCACCCATTACCTTCAAACTCGAGAAGGGCGTCGAGGGCCCACTAGGTGCGTTATCCGGAGTCGATACAACTGCGATACAGGCAGATCTTCAAACAGCAGATTTGCTATTCAATGCTGGTCAGTACGCTGCCGCAATAGCCTCATATCAAAATGTTCTGACGGCAGTACCTGAGCTTACCGTCGTTAATTTGTCAATTGCGAACTGCTACCGGGCCATGCAACAGTACGACGATGCAATCGGCGCCTATCAGCTGGTCTTAGCCGACGACCCTGAAAACGAAAAAGCCTTAATCGGAGTCGGAATGACTAACCTTGAGAAAGGTGACTTCGCCGCTGCGGAAGTAACACTTGCTGCTGCTGCAGAAACGGCTGAAGCCAGTGCCGAGGTTTTTTACAACCTTGGAGAGGTCAAATTCATTAGTGGAGAATCTGATGTCGCAGCTGGGTGGTATCAGAGAGCAGTAGACAAGGATCCCGCATGGGGTAAGCCGCTCTTTAAGCTCGCATTGGTAGCACTCAACAAGGAAGATTACGAGGGGGCTACACAGTACCTGCAAAAGCTTCAGGAGGTAGACCCTACATCCGCAGAAGCTCAGCAGGCCACGGCTGTCCTCCAACAGCTCGCTAATCGCTAAGGAAGATTTCGCAAACGTTCTTTAAGTGAAGGGGGCAGGCGAATAAAGGCCGCGGCCAAA
>CAZQMT010000004.1:0-6906 GCA_964594555.1 uncultured Vicinamibacterales bacterium | reverse complement strand
CGCCCTTCGTACTGTACAGTCGTAGTACAGACACCTGCTCTACAAAACCTAACTAGCTGGAAGATCTTGTTTATCGAAGAACTACATGAAGAGAGCACTCGCAGCCCGGCGACACATCAAACCCACCACCGGGCTGCAAAACTAAAATCCTACTACTCCACGTTCGCAAGCTGTTGCAAAATATTCTTAGCCTGACTGAGTTGGGGATGGTTCCCTGGAGCCCGTTCAACAAATTTTCCAAAGTTCTCCTTGGCCCCTGGTACATTTTGTAATGTCAATTGAGCCATTCCTTGAAAGTAGTAGGGGTTGGCGTCATCAGGAAACAGCGCAATCAGACGAGTCAGGTACGCATCGGCCTCAGCAGCCTTCTTCTCCTGAAGAAGCATCAGTGCGAACTGAGTAAGCATGTCAGCATTTTCGTGAGGTACATCAAATAATGCATCAGTGTACAACTGAACCTGCTCTTCATCACCAACTTCCATCGCACTTTGTAGCGTAAGCGCCAACAAGCTGACGTTCCCTGCATCCTCTTGAAGTGCTAGTTCAAGATGTTTCAGTGCATTGGCGTGGTCGCCTTCTCTCCCGTAAGTCAACGCAATCGAGCGATGAATCGGCATGAACGTTGGGTTTGCCGTAAGTACTGCTTGGTAGGCAGTCCGTGCCGAAGCAAACTCATTGTCAGCAAAGAGGTTGTCACCAGCCTTCAGCTGTTCCTGCATTTTCTTTAAATCTCGATCAGAAAGCGGCTTGCCTAGGCTTACCTCGTAAGCTGTGGTGGCACCTTCCTCGAGCTGAATAATCGCTCGCCGCACGGTCCGGCCTTTCGCCTCTACCTGTACAATCCACCGACCTGCACGAAGCCCCTCGGCCGTGAAAGCACCATCTCTGTCGGTCTTCCTGACCCACCAACCCGCGGAACTAGTTGTAGGCTGTGGAGCCGGAGCCGACCCTGATGCTGCACTACTTGCAGCAGCCATAGCAGCCGCACGATTCGGCTGATCACTCTTGGCCTCCTCCGCTGGCGGGGGCGCACCAGCTGCCGCAAAGCGTAGCTTAACGTCGGCGTTACGGATGCCCTTCCTCGACTCGTCTAACACCTTACCCGCAATCTGTGAGGTGCCCTCCCAATCAGGATGAGCCTCCTGCGCCAGAAGCGTCTGTACCGGTAAAATTAAAATAGCAAATAGGGCGGTCAGTATGACCTGTTTTAGAAGCGTACTCACGGTAGTCTCTCACTTTCTCTCGAGGTTTTAAAACAAAGATCTCGAATGTAACTTTCCCAAATACGAAACGAAACACCCAGCAGAACCCGAATGGGACTCTAGACAGATCGCCAAGAGACCCAAGTCTAGCGCAGCCCGTTACAGTTCTTCAAGGTTACAAAAGCAAAACTGAAATCACAAGATCCCAGATCCTATGGCCAGATCCGATCTGGGAAATAACTTCCAGCGCGAAAAATTTAGAAATACGCTGTTATTACATGATTTCTAGACGTTGATTAAATGTGTGAGAGACATCCATATCATCAGACTATTGGAGCATAAAACATAGTCCCAGCAATCGAATTCTTGTTCAGAAATACACGCTTCGCTGGAGCCTCAGCTTATTCACTCGGCCAAAATCGTCAATCCCTACTATGCTAATCGGAAATATGAAATAACTAGAAAGCTGGCAAGCCAGGCTCATCCAAAGGAATAACTGTAATTTGCAGCTTGACGACTTGTAACTGCAACAGCCATCCTGGGTTGTACTTCTCACTGCCACTAAACTACATCTAAGATGATAGACACCGGCGAAGGACCAACTGTTATCCTTATTCCTGGCATCCAGGGACGATGGGAATGGATGCGCGAAGCTGTATTGGCTATTGGGCTAAAACATCGAGCGATTTCGTATTCATTGTGCGGAGAGTCGAATACGAATCTCTCAATGGAACCAGGATTGGGCTTCGACAACTTCACTGCTCAACTCGATGCAATATTCGAACGCGCCCAGCTCAGAGAGGTGACACTTTGTGGGGTTTCATATGGTGGCCTTATCGCAGTTCGTTATGCAGCCAAACATCCTGATCGTGTCCGTGGGCTCGTACTCGTATCAACACCGGCACCGTCATGGGAACCTGATGCGCGAGTAAAATCTTACCTGAGCAGTCCAGTTTTACGATCACCGCTCTTTGCCGCACGTTCACCAAAACGACTGATGCCAGAGATTGTTGCAGCATTTCCCAACCTGGGGTCTCGTATTTCTTTTGCTGTTAAACACACTGCAAGGGTTGTCTCATCACCATTCTCTCCTACTCGAATGGCTGAACGTATGCGCCTCCTCCGTACAGTAGATCTCGAACGAGATTGCCAAAAAATTCATTCTCCAACGCTGATCATTACAGGTGAACCCTGTCTCGATCGTGTTGTACCGGTAAGCAGTAGCCTGTGGTATCTGAAAGGTATTAAACATGCCCGCTCCATAATTTTCGAACGTACTGGGCATATTGGAGTCATCTCACAGCCTAATCGTTTTGCTAAAATCATTGATTCCTTCATTGGCGAGGCCTAAAGCTTATGAGAGTCGGAAGACTACAGACCTACTTCAGTAACCACACACGTCGCACGAAGACGGAAGACCTTCTATGAGATTAAAAATTCCTGGCCCTGCAGGCCAGCTTGAAGCGAAAATCGACGAGCCTACCGGAACTCAGAGGGCAATAGTCGTGCTCGCTCACCCACACCCAGAGTACGGCGGAACCATGTGTAACAAGGTGGTCTTTCAAGTCGCCAAGGCTCTACAAAATATCGGCTGCGCGGTTTTGCGCTTTAACTTTCGTGGCACTGGCGCAAGCGAAGGAAGGTTCGACGGTAAGGATGGTGAACATGAAGACTTCTTCGCGAGTCTCAACTTTGCTGCCACACGTTATCCTACACTTGAACTTTGGGCAGCCGGTTTCTCATTCGGAGCATGGGTGGCTCTCACTGCAGGCGCACTCGACACTCGTGTTCGTGCACTTATAGGCATTGCGCCACCAATTGAACGATACAACTTCGATACATTACGGCGAAGCGAGAAGCCGAAGTTCTTCATTCAAGGCGAGGAAGACCAAATCTGCCCACTGGAGGCCATGCGTCGATTTTACGCTCACGCTAACGAACCGAAAGAACTGATCGTAATTAGCGGCGCCGACCATCTATTTGACGGTCAGGTAAGCGAAGTTGGCAACACCATCGAAGACCTTCTAGGGGATTTTCCGACCTAATATAAAACGTTAATAAATATATAGCGCCTCTAGTCGAGTAAAATGCTTAGGAAGGGAAGTCTTGGCCGAAAAACCATGGCAAAAAGTGAATCTCGAATGACAATCACGGCATTAAGTCTCCGGTTAAAACCAGCAGTAGTCAACATAATCGCCTTAAAGAGACAAGTTACAGATACCGCGATCGAACGGAGCGGTTGTCCCTTTCAGGAAGCGTGAGAGGACTATATGTCTCTACTACGTTTGGTGCTGATCACCGTGCTAACAACTCACTGTGGAGCACCAGTATCGAACCCCACACTTCTTGATGACATCCTTGAAGCACGGGCTTCTAAAGACCTGGAGTTTTTCGAAGGTAAAAGCTCACCAGTGCCACCGAGTCTTCGAAAAGATTTTTTGCCGCTCTCATATTTCGAACCAGACCACGAATATGTTGTCCCAGCGGTGTTGCGCCCTCCAAAGATAGTAAAAGCACCTATTGAAATGCCTACATCGACAGGAAAAATCAGGCCTATGCAACTCGCAGGTATTCTCGAATTTGCTCTGAAAGGTAAACCTCTTCAGCTCACTTGCTTCCTAGAAATTGGCTCCAAAGAAGGGAAGCGGCTTTTTGTGCCTTTCACTGATCTAACAACAGGCGCTGAAACCTATGTGGCCGGTCGATATATTGATCTTGACTGGAAGACAACAGGTCTCTATGAATTAAATTTTAATATGGCTTATCATCCATATTGCTATTACGACGAACGCTTCGACTGTCCGTATCCTCCCTATGAGAACCGCTTGAATGTGGCGATTCGCGCGGGAGAAAAATTGCCGGTTGGCGAGTCCGTATTACCCTAAGCATCATTAGAGAAGCAATAATCTCGTGTCTAAAAAATCTTTCTCTGAGAAACTCTTACGCGTTGCTCATGACCCCAACACTGACCTGGCAGAAGCCACGTTAGTATTAGCCAAATTTGAGTACCCGAACCTAGAGGTCGCTCCATACCTCACGCAACTCGATGTGATGGGCAAGAAAGTCATGGAAAAACTTGCTCTTTCCGGTTCTCCATCTACACCAGTTTCCCGTATTAAAACCCTTAACGAGTTTCTATTCACGGACCAAAAATTTCGCGGAAATGCAACAGCCTACGACGATCCTCGCAATAGTTTTTTGAACGACGTTATAGACCGTCGTATTGGTATCCCTATTACACTCGCCGTTATCTATATGGAAGTTGCCAGACGAACCGGAATTGAAATTGAAGGGATTAATTTTCCTGGACGCTTCTTAATGCGCCATCAGCAGGGGCCTGAGGAGTTCATCCTCGATCCTTTTGAACGAGGCACAATACTCTCAGAAAGTGATTGTGAAGAACTGCTTCACCGTCATACCAACGGCACTGTTCATTTCGATCGAAGCCTCCTTGCGCCAGCCACCAGGCCCCAGATTCTAATCCGTATGCTTACCAACATTAAGCGTGTGTACCTTTATCTTCGTTCTTTCCCACAGGCCAGACGGGCGACAGATTTACTACTCACTCTTGACCCTTCAGGCCTTGTTGAACTTCGAGATCGCGGGTTACTTGCTTATCATCTGAATGATTTCGCCTCGGCACTAAGTGACCTTGAAACTTATCTACAACTGGCTGCACGCGGCAAATTAAACGACGAAGACCGTCAGGAGTACGACCAGCTCTGGGATCACGTAAAAACACTTCGACGGCGTGTTGCAAGTTTTAATTGAGCTCTCTCTAGCCGACATTGAATGGTAACCGCCTTGTAACTCCTGCTAACTTACCCACGATCCACCGATTAACTAGGGGACACTTCGATTGAAGAAATTTCTTCGTAAAGATGAGCTGAGACAATGATTCCTTTATGAAAATTTCCTAGATCAAGGCGCTCGTTCGGTGCGTGCGCATTCTCGTCTGGGAGCCCGATACCGAACAACACGCAAGGTAGTCCAAGTACATCTTGAAAGGTGGAAACGACAGGAATCGATCCTCCCTCTCGCGTGAACACCGGACATCTTCCGAAGCCTTTCTTAATTGCCCGACTAGCTGCCTGCACGAACGGGTTGTCGATTTGGGTCATCCACGGCTTACCACCGTGCATTCGTGTTACCTGTAACTCCACTGTCTTTGGAGCTACCTTTCGTAGGTGGGCCTCGAAGGCCCGTGCTATTTCATCGGGATCCTGATCTGGTACAAGTCGCATACTAACCTTAGCCATGGCGACAGCAGGGATGACTGTTTTAGCTCCAACACCAGTAAAGCCCGAGAGAAGGCCATTCACCTCAAACGTCGGACGAGCCCAAACTCGCTCCAAAGTCTCGTAACCAGATTCACCAAAGAGCTTAGGCGCACCAATTTCCTTTCTGTAATGTGTTTCATTGTAGGGAAGCTTCTTAATCTGAATGCGCTCGTCTTCAGACAAAGGTCGGACGTCATCATAGAAGCCAGGTATTTTGACACGGCCACTTCGATCCTTCATCTGTGCGAGAATCTGTGCAAGAACTTGCGCCGGATTTGAAACGGCCCCCCCAAAAGAACCTGAGTGCAGGTCGGTTGTCGTGCCCCGTAAATCGATCTGAAAATAAGCTAATCCCCGAAGCCCATAGCAGATCGAAGGCACACCACGATCAAACATAGGAGAATCTGAGATCACAACCACATCAGCAGCCAAATCCCTGACGTGCTCGCGGACAAAAGCATCTAAATTTGTACTTCCTACTTCCTCCTCACCCTCAAGAATGAATTTAATATTCAAGGGCAATAAACCGCGTCGTTCTAAATGAGCCTCAACGGCTTTGAGATGCATAAAAACCTGGCCTTTGTCATCAGCGGCACCACGCGCATAGATTTCACCCTCTCTGACGGTCGCCTCAAACGGCGGTGAATCCCAAAGATCAATGGGATCCACCGGTTGTACATCGTAGTGACCATAGAAAAGAATCGTCGGCTTGTTTGGTGCCCTTAACCACTCACCGTAGACTACGGGGTGACCAGGGGTTTCGATCAAACTTACTTTTTCTAAACCAATTCGCCGCATCTCATCAGCGGTCCACGTTGCACAGCGGCGCAAATCAGTTCTGTGCTCTGGCAGCGCACTAATGCTTGGAATAGCCAAGTACTCTCGTAGTTGCTCAACATAGCGATCGCGGTGAGTGTTGATGAAGTCAACGACATTGTCCATTCCAGACCCTCAGTAAGTTTTTCATTCGTTTAAGTAATATAGCCACATAACTCCTTCCCCTCTGGTACAGAGGAGTGGCTGACGTCCAGAAACAAACACCATCCGTGCCTCACTAATAAAACATGACTTCATATTTAGTGATCACTTCAATAACTTCAGAGCTTTTCAAATTTTGTCGAAGCAAGCAACACTCCCAGAACTTATCTGTGCAAAGCTCTGGGTTGTCAACGGGAGATCGTCATGTATTCGAGGGAAGAATTACCCGTGTATTCGACACAACCAAAGAAGACCTGGGTCTGGACGGTTCTCGAAGTTCAGGATATAGAAAAGACACCCAAGAGGCAGGTCAATCGAGTCACGCAGAAGCTACCCGGCGCGACCCTGCGTCGAGCCGAGTGGTAGGTTATGCCGACGGTCCAGACCCCAGACGTATTATGTGAAATTTTTCACAATCTGTCAACACCAGCTTTACCTAACTTAAA
>CAZQMT010000003.1:29932-48942 GCA_964594555.1 uncultured Vicinamibacterales bacterium | reverse complement strand
AGCATCCGGCTGTTAACCGGAGGGTTGTTGGTTCGAGTCCAACCTGAGGAGCCAAAAAAAATCTGTGGGAAACCGGCTTTTCTGGCCGGTTTTCGTTTGTCTGTAGTTCTGTTCCCGTTGAGATTCATGTATGCCTGAAAAGCGATCTGTAGATTCGAGTTATTGGAGAACCAATCTTCGTTACGTCACCGGGCTGCTGGTTCTCTGGTTCGTGGTTTCCTATGGGTGCGGAATCCTTTTTGTTGACGTACTCGATAAGTTCAGGATTGGCGGTTTTAAGTTCGGTTTTTGGATGGCACAGCAAGGTTCGATCTACAGCTTTGTGGTTATTGTTTTCATTTATGTGCAGTTAATGAATCGGCTTGAGCGGAAGTACACGATTGAGCGGAGGAATGCCGAGTGAGTGTCCAAATTTGGACCTTTACACTGGTGTGCATATCTTTTGCACTATACATCTTTGTGGCGGTTCGTTCACGAGCCACTTCCACTGGAGATTTCTATGTGGCTGGAGGTCAAATTCCGGCGGTTGTAAATGGAATGGCGACTGCGGCTGATTGGATGTCTGCTGCTTCATTCATCTCCATGGCCGGGTTGATCTCATTTATGGGAAGGGATGGCTCTGTTTATCTAATGGGTTGGACAGGAGGTTACGTCCTGCTCGCCTTACTTTTAGCACCCTATCTGAGAAAATTTGGCAAGTTCACTGTTCCAGACTTTGTTGGGGATCGATATTACTCTCAGGTCGCACGTGTCGTTGCGGTGGTCTGCGCAATTTTTGTGTCGTTTACCTATGTTGCGGGACAGATGCGTGGAGTAGGCATCGTTTTTTCTCGTTTTCTTGATGTGGATATCAACTTTGGTGTTCTCATTGGGATGGGAATCGTTTTTGTTTATGCCGTGCTTGGAGGGATGAAAGGAATTACTTATACGCAGGTGGCTCAGTACTGTGTATTGATATTCGCTTATCTTGTTCCAGCGATTTTTATCTCCTTGTTAATGACGGGACAGGTAATACCTCAGGTCGGGTTTGGTTCTGAGTTGGCTGATGGGTCTGGTTCCTATTTGCTTGATAGATTGGATGGGCTTCATGAGCAGTTGGGTTTTGTGGCCTATACGTCCGGCCGTAAAGAAATGCTCGATGTAATCTTTATTACAGCGGCCCTCATGGTGGGGACGGCAGGTTTACCCCATGTTATTGTTCGTTTTTATACAGTTCGCCACGTATCAGCAGCGCGGAGTTCGGCTGGGTGGGCTTTACTCTTTATCGCCCTTCTGTACACTGCCGCACCGGCTGTTGCTGCTTTTGCTCGGACTAATTTATTGGATACGGTCGCTGAGGCATCTCACGAGAATCTTCCTGACTGGTTTCGTAAGTGGGAAAACACTGGCTTGATCCAGCTCGAGGATCACAACGCTGATGGTCGGGTGCAGTACGTGGGGCCTTTATCTGAGCAACGTAATGAGTTGACCATTGATCGGGATATCATGGTGCTGGCTAACCCCGAGATCGCGGGGCTTCCAGCCTGGGTTATTGGCTTGATTGCTGCCGGCGCATTGGCGGCTGCGCTTTCTACCGCGGCTGGACTACTGCTCGTTATTTCAACATCGATTGCCCACGATCTACTTAAAAAGAATTTTCGACCGAATATTAGCGAGAAGGGTGAGTTGCTGGCTGCACGGATTTCGGCGGGTGTGGCGGTATGCATAGCTGGTTACTTTGGAATTAATCCTCCTGGCTTTGTTGCTCAGGTGGTGGCATTTGCTTTTGGTTTGGCGGCGGCCTCATTTTTCCCTGCGATCCTTTTGGGTATTTTTTGGAAACGAGCGAATCGTGAAGGTGCTGTGGCTGGTATGACTCTTGGGTTGGCGTTTACCGTGAGTTACATTGTGTATTTTAAGTTTATTCAACCTGATCTGAACTTACCGACTCACTGGTTTTTAGGAATTTCCCCAGAAGGCATTGGTACAGTTGGTATGCTTCTGAACTTTTTTGTTACGATTGTGATATCCCTTATGACCCAGCCTCCCCCCAAGTCAGTACAGGATATGGTTGAACAAATTCGGCTTCCAGAGCGCGATGATTCTTCCGCACACGCTTCTTGTGAAGTTGGGTAGTGTGTGAAGCTGCTGTAAATCTTTCTTAAGTATTACTTTGTTGTGCTAGATACTTCGGTGGGCAGGCGGATGGTCATGTTATGCCTAAGATGAACACTCCATATCAAATAGAGCGCTATTCACTGGAGCAGGGGGCTCTTGAGATTCAATATATTGAGGAATTCTTTAGCGAATTTCCTCGGCGGAAGACCGCCGGTGAGATTATTGAGAGACTTCAAGATCGAGAACACGAAATTCTTTTGGCGATTGCGATGCAGCAGGATGATCCGATGAATCGAGTTCCGGTGTCGTTTAAAGTTGTCCACGAACTTCGTGCTTGTGAGAGTGACCCGAAATTAGCTGATCTGGTTTCGAAACTTACGGGCCATGTAATTTTTAAGGGACGGAAAATTCTTTACCAATGGATCGGTGGAACACGAAGCGACTGGCGCGGTCAAGGGCACTTTCGTGCTCTGACTGAGGAACACGAAAGCTGGGCTATTAAAAATGGGTTTGATGAGATTGTAGTCAAGACGAAAAATAAATTTTATGAAATGCGTGCCACGCTTGATCATTTGAAATTCGCGGTCATTAAGTTTGACAGCAATAACGACGATAACCTGGAATCGAAGGTTTACCTGAGCAAGCAGCTTGGTCAACATGTTGTGGATCTCCATCGTAGTCAAAGGCATGTTGTGGCTATTCGTCGCTGACTCGTCGTTGAGGTACATGTGCAGAGGAGATAAATATGAGAACCTTAAAACTTTTTATCTTAATGGTTTGTCTAGTTGTTGCGCCTGTGCAAGCGCAGCGGCTTTCAGATCAGCCAGAGGTGGCATCAAGAATTGTTTTGCTGGATGAATGGGTCAAAACCCAGATGGAATACTCCGGGCTTCCTGGTCTTGTGATCGGTATTGTCCAAAATCAGGAGACGGTTTGGTCAAAAGCCTATGGTTATGCTGATGTTGAGACGGGTCAACCGATGCATACGGAAACCATTTTTAGAATCGCATCGCATTCGAAGCTTTTTACGAGCATTGCAATTATGCAATTACGTGATGCAGGAAAAATTAGACTCGATGATCCCATTGCTTCGCACCTGCCATGGTTCGATATTAAAGACCGTTATCCTGATGCGCCTCCGATAACGATTCGACATCTGCTGACACATTCGGCTGGTTTGCCAAGAGAATCAAGCCATCCCTCTTGGACCGAGTACAGTTTCCCAACGGCTGATGAGGTTATGGAGACCATTAGTACTCAAGCAACAATCTATCCATCTGAAACGAAGTGGAAATACTCGAACCTAGGGTTAACTTTAGCCGGAATGATTGTAGAAGCCACGACCAACCAGTCTTACAAAGCTTATATTGAGGATAAGATTCTTGCTCCGCTCGGTATGACATCGACGAGCGTTGGAGTGCCAACCGATGCCCATCGTGATCGAATGGCCACAGGTTATGGCCGCCGTATGCCAGATGGGACGAGGGCCGTAATGCCTTTCATTGATGCCAAAGCGTTCGATCCGGCTACGGGGCTTTCGTCGACCGTGGACGACATGATTAAATTTCTGTCTTGGCAAATGCGGATCCGCGATGGATATGATCACGAAGTACTTCACGCTAACACACTCAGGGAAATGCAACGTGTGCACTGGTTACAGGATGATTGGATGCGTGGTTCGGGACTCGGATTTGCTGTCGCTCACACTGAGGATCGTGATCTAGTAGGTCATGGAGGATCATATCCAGGCTATCGCACAAATACTCAGCTAAGTCCCAAGGAAAAAATCGGGGTTGTGGTCTTTACCAGTGGTGGTGATGGGAATCCCCGTCAGTATGTTGAAAGGGCATTTCGTTGGGTGGCACCACCCTTGGTCCGTGCTGTGAAGAGTAGTACGACAGCTTCAACCGTTCAAGACAAGAGTTGGTTGAAGTACATCGGCACTTATCGATCACGAGGGGGAGATTCCAAGGTTTTGGTGCTTGATGGCCAGCTTTCTGTTATCTCGCCGCAGAGTGATGATCCTTTAGAGACCAAAATTGTTTTGGTGCCGGCGGGAGAACATACGTTCACTATGGTTGGTGAAGGTGGTGGCCCACATGGTGAGTTAGCACGTTTCGAGCTTAACGAGCAGGGAGAGGTGACACGTTTTTATCGAGGAGTGAATTACGCTGAACGTATGCGTTAGATCACGATTTTTCTGTTGGCCGTTTTTGATCGGCGCACCATTCGCTCCAAGATCCGGCGTAAAGGCGTGCTCCGTTTAAGCCTGCATGTGTGAGGGCTAGTAGGTTGTGGCATGCTGTGACGCCTGAACCGCAATAGGATATTGCTCGTGCCGCTTCATGGCTATTGAGTATTGATTCGAGTTGTTGGCGAAGAGTACTAGGCGGAAGGAAGGTTCCATCCGAAGTGAGATTATTTTTAAAGAAATGATTTACTGAATTCGGGATGTGTCCAGCTACGGGATCTAGCGGTTCGACGTCACCACGGTGCCGTTCTGGTGCTCTGGCGTCTATAAGCTGGCAGGAAGGATCTTGGTACAAGCGTAGTACTTCGTCAACGGAGACGCACATCCAGTTATGAGGCTCGCCAGAAAAGTTTGCTGAAGCCCGACTCTCTTCACCAGAGTGGGTAGGATGATTGCCGTGAAGCCAATGTGCAAAACCGCCATCAAGAACAGCGACGTTGTCGTGACCAAGATAACGTAACAGCCACCAAAGCCTGCTAGCAAACATTCCAGAGCCTTGATCGTAAGCTACTACTTGGACCTTTGAATCGATACCCCACTTGCTGAAGTTTGATCGTAGTTGCCTAGTGTCTGGAAGCGGATGCCTGCCGTTCTTACCGGTACTTGGTGCTGAAAGATGTTCGTTGAGATGTGCGTAGACAGCGCCAGGAATATGTTGTTCTTTGTACAAACGTGTTCCTGAAGCTTGGTCGTTCAGATCGAAACGACAATCCACCATAGCCCATTTCGGATCATTGAGTCGACCGGCGACAATCTCAGCTGAGACTAGAGTTTGAAATGGCACAAGTTCTCACTTTTAAACAATTTATTGCAGTGGTTTACATTCGTATTTTCGGATCGTAATAATGTGATGATGACATGTCAAACATCCTTCTATGGGAGCATTCGTATTAGTTCCCCTTCGTAGGTGATGGTTTCACCCGGGAGGATACGAACTTCGATTACAAGGTCTTTGTAGCCATCGGACTGAATTTTGATTGTTTTTGGGCCACTTTCGAGGATCAGCCCTCGTGATCCATCGAAGTCATTTACGATCCCGACGTAGTAGCCATCTACGAATATTCTGGCTGCTGATGGGGCGACTTTCAGTAGGATGCCCCCCAATGTTGTGGGTGGGGTTTTGTAATTGAGACCGTGTCGTTGTGGTGCCTTACCGGACATAGGTAATCCCGAGAGATTTTTAGGCGGGGTACTCTCGTGAACCGCCGCTGGTGGTTCTGGTCGTGGCTCAGGCCCAGGGTCTCCTGCTTGCATTCTTGCTTCGTATGTAACCGTTCGTCCCGCGATGATACGTACCTCAACGATTAGCGTCCGGAAACCAGGTGATCGAATTTTGAGTTGCTTGGGACCTGGTTCTAAGCGAAGTCTTTGAAAAATCCCGTCAAATTCATTGACTAAACCAACGTAGTAGCCATCAACGAAGACCTCTGCCTCACGTGGTTTGACTTTCAGGCGGATGGCACCCGTTGGTTCATATATCGGTCCATCGTAATAATAGTTCGGTTGATTCAAATAGTATGGATGATGGTTACGTAACCAATAGGGATAACCGTAACGTCCATAACTGTAACGTCCATATCGATAAAACGGATAACCGAAGTTAATAGTGGAGTAGAACCTAGTCGGTCTGCGATAGCTTCTGGTGTGGCTGTGTCGATAACTTCTCCCATGATCGTATCCGTTACGATAACTGTGTCCGTCACGATTTTGAGTTCGTGGTATCGCCTTTCTGCTACGACTTTGACTGCGATTAGGAGTTCTGGCGGTCGCTTTTCCGCTACGACTTTGATTGCGATTAGGAGTCCTGGCTATCGCTTTCCCGCTACGGTTACTACCGCTGGGACGCCTTCGTTGCCCAGTCATAGGAGGTGTTACGACGTACTGAATGTTGATTTCCCCGGTCCAGACTTCTGAGTTGCTGTTGAGTACTGTTTTGAATACAGATGATGAATCTACTTTTTCAGCTATTCTTGGTGAGGCTCGCGCCGCATTACTGCTGAGCGTGGTTACGGCAATTGTACCGATAGTGGCCGTCAATTTTATTAAGTTTTGTTTCATAAGTTGCTCCTTGAGAATTTGTCCGACGTAGAGATTTATACGCAAGAATTAGGCCAGGTGAGAAATCACTAATTAACAATGTGATATTCAGGCGGTGTTAGTGTTGGCGTCATACTCTGGTGACAGTGCTTGTCCTAATTCACGGACGAACATGAATGGCCAAATTATTGGCTATACAACAAGGTTTTTGACCTTGCTGGTGATTTCACCTTAATTTGGTATTTACAAAGATAGGAAGTCGTGTTCTTAAGAAAAACGAAGGATAGGCCTAACTATTTTTTCGCTAATACGTGTTCTTCGTATTGATGTGCGTTGTACAGGCCGTTAGTACGCTAGCATTAGCAGGATGCTCGATGAAGGTGATTGTGTAGTTCCGTTCACATTACCAAGTCTTGATTCTGAGGGAACTCAGGTTGTATTTGAGGGCAAGCTGGTTTTGCTTGTTTTCATCGAGACGGACTGTCCGACCTGTCGCTTAACATTACCGTATTTAGAAAAGCTAGCCGTGAGTCTTCATGGGAGTTCCGCGAGTGTTTTCTGTATTTCTCAAGATGGTGATGATGCAACACGACGTCTAATATCAGACATCTCTGTTGATCTTCAGGTGTTACTAGACAGTGAACTTATCGTCTCGCGGCAATATAATCCACCATTTGTTCCAGCTTTGTACCTTATTGATCGGGATGCCAGAATTATACGTAAGGGAATTGGCTTCGAGAAGAAAACGCTCAATGAGCTCAGTGCTGAGTTGAGTTCATTCGCCGGTTCCTCACAGGTGGTATTCGACTACGACGACGGCACACCTTCGTATAAACCTGGTTGTGTGTCTCGTCATCTGGAACCATCGGTCACGGGTGATATGGCAACTCCTGTTGATCTACACGCCAAGAGAGGCAGGCGTGCTAGTGTGATCGAGCTGCCCAATGGTGTTGATCCTTACGACTATTGTTTAAGGGCCGATTTCTCTGATCCTCTGCCAGTGATTCCACCAACACGTGCCCGTGTCGACAGAATGCTTGAGATAGCATCAGGACCAGCCGATGAAATTGTGGGGCTCGTGCCGCCAAACTATGGTGCTGCGACTATCGAGAAGATTGCTGCTAATGCGGTTATGGCTGGCTGTTTCCCAGAATTGATTCGTGTTCTGGTGTCTGTTGTTCGTGCGGCTTGTGACGAACGTTTGAATCTTCATGGTGTTCAAGCGACCACGCACTTCGCTGCACCACTGATGCTTATTAATGGTCCTGTCCGCCAGAATCTTGGATTCGCCTCTGGCAGTAATGTGTTGAGTAATGTTGCTAGGGCGAACAGTACTTTGGGACGGGCTCTTCAGCTTGTTTTGATTAATCTTGGTGGTGCGAGACCGGGTGAAATTGATACGTCGACTCTTGGTAATCCTGGGAAATTCTCTTTTTGTATCGCGGAAAATGAAGAGGAGAGTCCTTGGGAACCGTTTCATATTGATCAAGGCTACGAGAAGGATTTGAGCACTGTCACGCTATTTGCTGCTGAGCCGCCACGTGGCATCAGCGAGCATCAAGCACGTCACGGTCGTTCAATTTTAGAAACAATTTCAAAGACACTAGCGACGATCTGGTCTTATCGTGTCTGTTTCGGTCAAGAAGCACTCGTGATTATTTGCCCGGAGCATGCTGTGACCCTTGCTCGTGATGGTTTTACAAAGCAATTGGTGAGAGAGTTTCTTTTCGAGAACACTGGAGTGCCCGTGCGCACTTATGACAATGCTGATGGAGAAGGTGTTCAGCAAGCTACGCGTTATGATCGAGTTGAGATCCAAGGTGAGCCTTGCTACAGGAAATTCGAGACTCCTGAGGCTATTCGCGTCATAGTGGCTGGAGGTGCTGCCGGTAAATTCTCAGCAGTGATCGGTGGATGGCGTGGAAGTATTCCGGTCACTTGTCCGATCGGTTGATAGATTTGTCACATGTATAAGGTTTTAAAAAGGTAGAAGCTGTAGGCTTTTGGAGAAATGTAATGTCTACGATCCTTGTAAATCCGATGAATGAGATTCGGCGTGAAAGACAACAGCCAGCAAGAAGACTGGAGACGCTTTCAGGTAAGACCATAGCCCTACTAGACATTAGTAAGCCGTGTGGAAGTGTTTTTCTTGATCGACTCTCTGAATTGCTGACAACCCATTATGGGGTAAACAAGATTAGGCGTTTAACAAAACCGACCTATACAAAACAAGCACCAAATGATTTGATCGCGAAGTTGAGTGGTCAGTACTGTGATGCAGTTATCGAGGCGCTTGCTGATTGAGGGTCGTGTACAACGTGCAGTGTGCACGACACGATACGAGTAGAAACCCTTCACGTCCCGGCTGTGGCAGTTGTGACGACAGTATTTCGGAGTGCAGCACAGGCACAGGCCGGTGTACTCGGACGTCCGGATCTGGCCTTGGTGTATGTTCCTCATCCGATTCAGGATCAGACACCACAAAGTATTGCTTCGAAGGCCGATGACGCTATTCAGGAGATCGTGTCTTACCTGACCACAGAAGTGTATGTTAATGATTAGTCACGCGGGTCTATTTAAAGTTCGTTAATTTGATTATCTAACTTCGACTCTGTCCTTAGACGTTTTTTGCGTTTAAGTTTTGGATGGGCTTCGAGGGTGCTTACTTGGAGGAGTGAACATGGTTTTGTTAAGGCGCTTACTTCGTGTCCTTGCGTACGTATTTCTTATTTCAGCAATCTCTCCGGTGTTCACGTTAGCAAAAGCGAATCAACAACCTCAAGAGCCGGAGTACCATATTGGTAGAGAACACACACATAATCGCTTCAGTAGTGTAATTCCTCCCGTAATAAGGGTGCCGTCCGGGGCAGTTGTTGAGGTCAAGACCAAGGAGGCTACTGATGGTCAGCTTTCTTATAGTTCTGACGTTGAGGATGTCAGCGCCTTGAATTTCGACTTGATTCACCCTTTGACAGGACCAGTTTTTGTTGAAGGTGCTGAGCCTGGTGACACATTGGCTGTTAGGCTTCGCGAGATTGTTGTTGAAGAATGGGGGTGGTCTGCGGTGATCCCTGGTTTTGGTTTCTTGGCCAGTGAGTTTTCTGAGCCTTATCTTAAGACGTTCAAAATTCCAGCTGGTGCAACGGAAGTTCGCTTTTCTGACCGCGTGTCACTCCCGATTCGGCCATTTGCAGGTGTTATGGGGGTGGCGCCGGCTAGCACTGACGAACTTTCCACTATTCCACCTCGAGCTAACGGCGGGAACATGGATAACAAGTACCTGACGGTTGGTACAACCGTTTACTTCCCGGTATTCGTGGAGGGTGCACTTTTCTCAATAGGTGATACGCATGTAACGCAAGGCGATGGCGAAGTATGTGGTACGGGTATTGAGGCTCCTATGCGGATTGTCTACGAGGTTGAGGTGATCAAGGGAGGACGCCAGTTGCCTGAGCCGCAGTACGAGACCGATGAATATTATGCCGTAACTGCTTTTGGTGAGACCCTCGACGAGGCTGCTAAGAAAGCGACTCGGTATATGATCGACTATTTAGTTGAAGCGAAGCACTTCGATCGAACTGAAGCGTACGTGCTATCTTCGTTGGCAGGGGATCTTAAAATTTCAGAAGTTGTTGATGTTCCGCATGTGCTTGTCAGTATGCACATGCCGAAGAGCATATTTAGGTAGTTGATATTATCTGTTCACCGATTTGCTGATCGGTTTAGAAGACGTTCTGCTCGAATAGCGTTAAAAATCCCACACACGCAAAACCTTGACATATAGTCGGCACACTCTTTGGGAGTTTTTCGGCCGGTTTTTACCCAGTCAATCATTTTTTGTGCGAAGGCATTGGCGATCATCCCGTGTCCACACATGGTGCTTAACTCCAACGTATCCGCGGCTGGAAGTTTGGCGCGGTTGCCTATAAAGCCCAAAGAATACTCGACGGCTTGTCGTTGGATGCCAGCTTCTTGGCTACACTGATTGGCGTCATCGGCGAGTGCAGCGACGTTCACTGAGAGGCCGAGGTCGGCTGATTTAACTTCTGATAAGCATGCACGTAGCGATTCAAGATTATCGAACACGGCTGATGCAGTAGTGGTTTCGTCGAGACCTGAGATCACTCGTTCGATTGACCCTTCATTTTTTCTTCGCCAATGTGCCAGTGGATTTAGGTTTCTTGATGGTCGGTTGACTCCGCCGTGTCGTGCATCTCCGAGGTTAACAGGGCGGTGTCTCGCACAAATTTCGAGAAAAGTCCTGAGCTTCTCAGGGCCTCCGATGTCGTTTTTCCCTTTGGTGCACATCGCGAAGATGATGTAGTCATCTTTGAGATCCTCTGGGGGGCCATATCGATGGAGGGTATTTGTCATACTGCTGTCCCCACTGTAGCACTCGAGGGATTTGGTTGTGGATTGGTCGCTCGGCCAAGTCCGAGGTTCGTTTTTCCGCGTATCACTGGGTAACCCCGACGCTGCATAATATCTTCGACCGGATTACTACTGTCCTCGAGGCAGAGTGCGGAAACTCCAAGGGAGACTACGGTGTCTAATGTGGGAGCAACCGATTCTATGACGTCAATGAAACGATCGACTTGGGAAATGTCTGACTTCATTTCGACGATAGCTGAGAGTACTTTCTCATCCAGAATATCTTCGCGAACTACGCCGTGCTTACGGTCACTCATTAGCTGAGTTACGGGGTTCTTTGCTTCGAATTCTGCACCAGAAGCTGCTAGGGCAGTTGTCATTATATTGATGTCACGGAATCGAACGCCGATTCCTGGACGACCAAATTCAACAACGAAACCTGCTTCACCGGTCTTGACGCGACCAGTCACATCGTTTGTTTTGACTTCTTCTGTCCCACGTCCATGGATGCCCGTACTTTCGTGGCTTGCGGTGACATCTGAAAAAGCGCGCCGAACAACACGTGGCCACTGTAACTCCTCAGGTTCGAAGGCTGCCGTCGGACAAACATCTGGTTCTGGCTCGAAGCGTAAACGCACCCAGCCGAGTACTTTTCGTAGTGTGCGTATTACTGTTGGATTGAGGTGTTCTTGGCTCATACCCCGGAAACATTGGTAGCATTCGACACAACTGTCCTGATTAACTTGAGCCCGGTGTGATACCGGGTCAATGGCGATAGCGCCCATGGGACAGATCGGGACGCAATTTCCACAAGCAACACATTTTGAAGGATTTATCTCCATTTTTTAGCTTTCTATGAGAGTCTAACTTGGTAATATACCCATTTTCTAGAAGGCGTTATAAACTCCGTGTTAAAAACCCTGCTTGGGTGATGTTACCGTATGTTAGGTTGGTCTAGGAAGTGTTTACGTTGAACTAGAAGAAATGACCATCTAAGAACCGATGCCCGAAGATACCAACTCATCTGATTGTGAAGTTCATCGCCAACTTCGCCAAGCAGTGCGAGAAATCTGCGCTGGGTTTCCTGATGCTTATTGGCGTGAACTTGATCGAAATCGAATCTATCCTGAAGACTTTGTTAAGAGCATTACAGACGCCGGTTATCTCGCCGCTCTTATTCCTGAGGAGTACGGAGGTGCTGGGCTAGGTGTCACCGAAGCTTCTGTCATTCTTGAAGAAGTCAATCGCTCTGGTGGGAATGCTGGTGCATGTCATGCTCAGATGTATGTTATGGGGACACTACTTCGACATGGGTCTGAAGAACAAAAGCGTACATATCTACCAAAAATTGCATGTGGTGAACTTCGACTTCAAGCTTTTGGAGTCACGGAACCAACGACTGGTTCTGACACAACACAACTTGAAACCATGGCCGTTCGCCGGGGCGATCACTATGTGGTGAATGGCCAGAAAGTTTGGATTTCGAGAGCCGAACATTCTGATCTTATGCTGCTTGTTGTGCGTACGACACCGCTCGATCGTGTCGTGAAAAAGAGTGAGGGATTGTCTGTCCTTCTTGTAGATTTACGTGAAGCTGTGGGTAAAGGTCTTACGATTAAGCCAATCCGTACTATGATTAATCACGCTACCACCGAATTATTTATAGATGATTTAGAGGTTCCAGTTGAGAATCTGGTTGGTGAGGAGGGATTAGGGTTCCGCTATCTTCTTGATAGTCTCAATGCAGAACGAATTTTGATCGCAGCTGAATGTGTTGGAGATGGTCGATGGTTTATCAGTAGGGCTTGTCGCTATGCTAAAGAACGAGTCGTTTTCAAGCGTCCTATCGGTCAAAACCAAGGCATTCAATTTCCAATTTCACGAGCACACATTGCGATTGAAGCAGCCGATTTGATGCGTATCAAAGCGGCACGTTTGTTTGATGCGGGGCGAGCGTGTGGTGCTGAATCGAATATGGCGAAGCTCTTAGCTGCAGATGCTTCTTGGGAAGCAGCTAACGTTGCATTGCAGACTCATGGCGGTTTCGGTTTTGCTGAGGACTACGACATCGAGAGAAAATTTCGTGAGACGAGACTCTATCAGGTCGCACCACTTTCAACGAATTTGATTTTGTCTTATATCTCTGAGCATGTTCTCGATTTACCTCGTTCGTACTAATACATGCATTCAGGCATTAACCGGCGTAGCTGAATCGAAAGTTTTTCGTAGAAGCCGTATCCGTAATTAAGGGGGTTTTTTATGGTGGGGAAGCCTGGTTGGACAGGGCGCGTTTTTGAGGATTTTGAAGTTGGTGATATTTACGAGCACTCACTAGGGCGAACAGTGTTACCGGCCGACAACGTTTGGTTCACTCTTCTGACGCAAAACACGAACCCGATCCACTTTGACCACATTTACGCGTCTCAGACCGAGTTCCGTCGTCCGCTTGTAGATTCGACATTTACGTTGGCTTTGGTGACAGGACAATCGGTAAGCGATATTTCTCAAAATGCTATGGCTAATCTTGGTTGGGATGAAGTAAGGCTACCGCACCCGGTCTTCGAAGGCGATACAATTTATTCCAGGAGTGAAGTATTAAAAACGCGGGTATCTCGTAGCCGTGATAATGTCGGAATTGTTAAAGTGAAGACAATCGGGTACAACCAAGAAGGCACGATCGTGATCGAGTTTGTTCGCACATTTATGGTTTATAAACGTGGCTGTGTGCCACACACGTCTCGTCCGACATTAAGTTAGTTGAGGGCTTGATCGGTAGAAAAATGATTCTGTTTTCTGGTTTGGTTGAGATGTACGAGCTTCAGATAAAATCTTATCCTACGATTTCTGGACACGGCTCCTAATTTTTGGAGGTTTTTATGTTTCTACGTACTTTTACTTGGACGATTGCTTTGGTGATTGGTTTCGCGGTCGTGTTTAGCGCTTCGCCACGGAGTGATGACAATAAAGTGGTGCTTGCCGATGGGATGCAGGCGAATGTCGATGCTAGGCTTGACACTTACAAGGCAGATGTTGTCAATGATGTGGCCAGCATGGAAACTTTTACTCAACAGATGGTTGACAGCATCTTTAGTTTCGGTGAATTGGGTTTTCAAGAGTTCGAAACCGCTAAATACTGTGCTGAGATCCTTCGGAGGAACGGCTTCACTGTTGAAGAAGGTGTTTCTGGGATTCCGACGCAATGGATTGCTACGTGGGGCTCAGGCAAGCCAGTGATTTCACTTGGTTTCGACATTGATGGAGTGCCCCATGGTAATCAACGGCCTGGTGTTGCTTACCATGCACCACTAATTGAGAATGCGCCAGGGCATGGTGAAGGACACAGTGCTGGTGCTGCTGTCCAGATTACTGCAGCTCTTGCTGTGAAGAAGTTGATGGAGCGTGAGAACCTTCCAGGTACGATCAGAATCTGGCCAGGAATCGCAGAGGAAATGGTCGCGACCAAGGAATTTTTAGTTCGCGATGGCTATTTTGAAGATGTTGATGCCGTCATTTTAGCGCACGTTGGAACGAACCTTGAGACGGCTTGGGGCTCTGCTTCTGGTAATGGCCTTGTATCGATTGAGTACACGTTTAGTGGACAAAGTGCCCACAGTGCTGGGGCGCCATGGCGAGGCCGAAGTGCTTTGGATGCGGTCGAGTTGATGAACATTGGTGTAAATTTCAGACGCGAACATCTTCGGATTACACAACGAACCCACTATGTGATCAAGAACGGCGGAGATCAGCCGAATGTTGTTCCGCCGAACGCCTCTGTCTGGTATTACTTCCGAGAAACTGATTACCCTCATATTAAAGCACTCTGGGAAACCGGTGATGCGATTGCTGATGGTGCCGCGTTGATGACTAATACGAAGGTTGCTTCGCGTATCCTTGGTTCGGCTTGGCCGCAGCATACTAACAGGCCGATTGCTGAGACTACTTACGCGAACATTCAACAGATTGGGTTGCCCGAGTGGACGGAGGACGATCAGGCTCTGGCCAAGGCACTCCAAAAAGAACTTGGACAGGAAGCTGTTGGTGTGCCGACTGAACTTGCAGCTCTTGGTGAACACGTACCTGAGGAAGAAAAACGAGGTGGAGGTTCGAATGATTTCGGGCACATTACCTATAATGTTCCGGCGATCAGATTAAACTTCCCGGGTAATATCCCGAATCTTCCTGGGCACAACTGGGCGAATGCTGTCACGATGGCAACGCCGATCGCCCACAAAGGCGCCACGGCTGGGGCGAAAGTGGCGGCGATGACGCTTATTGACATGCTTGTAAAACCTGAGATCCTTAAGGAAGCGTGGACTTATTTTAATGAAGTGCAAATGAAAGATGTGACCTACGAGCACTTCATTACTGATGACGATAAGCCGGCTATTTGGGCTAATCAGGAGCTTATGGATCGTTACCGAGAAGAGATGAGCAACTACTATTTCGATCCGAATAAATTTGACACCTATCTTGAACAGCTTGGTATTGAGTACCCGACTGTCAGGCCAGAACAATAAGTGTGTTTAAAATCAACTGTAGAGGATAGCGATAGTTTTAAATAGAGAACTAGTCAATGCAATCTAGTTTTCGTGGCTTCAGGCGATCTGATAAATCTTGCGTAGTGTTTGAGTGATCCTTCGTTGCTATTCCAGGCGCTGTGACTATTTACAGATATCAAGCGCTGTTAGGGTCCAGATGCGCGTGGAATCGTAGAACATAGGTATTTCGATTCGTTCATCTGGCATTGTGTTGTACTTGCCACCGACGCCGCAGACAATTCCGGTCATTCCGGCTAAGTGCTGTAGATGACTTGCGTCACTGCCGTAGTAACGCATGGGTGGTACGGCACCAACTTCTGGAGCAAATTTTCTGATCTTTGTATGATTGGCGACCACTGATCTAACAATCGGTGCGTCCTTGTTTGCCTGAAACGCTCGTGGTGAAAGACCGCGCTTAACTAAGCCCTCAGGTTTAACAGATCGGACTTCTGCCTGCAAGCGTGGGTCCTCATGTTTTAATTTTTCAAGTTCCTGGCGTAGATCGGCTAGGACTGTCTCTTCTGATTGTTCGGGACCGAATCGCACGGACATTTTTATCGTCGCGACGTCTGGTACTTGCCCAGAGCGCCAGTCGTGATACTCGTGGCCGAGTCCAGCTTTCATTGAACCGATATTAACGCGTCGGACGCTAGCGTATTCTGGATTATTTGGTCCACTGAATTTCATGTCCTTGATGCGTGCAATAACCTTCATCATAAGATCAATTGCTGAGACTGATTCTTCCATCTTTGAAAGATGTCTTGTGACACCGAATGTATCAATTTCGACCGTGAGGGTCGCAGCATGCAGTGTCAGAACAGCCAAATCAGTTGGTTCACCTACGATGAATGTGTCAGCGACGACGCCTTCGTCAATTAACTTGAGGGTCCCGATCCCTTGTTGCAGCTCTCCGACGACGTATGTAATAAGAAGATCGCCATTTAGTCGATACTTCGCTCGTGTTAATGCGCGAGCCGCCCCGTAGAATGAAGCGCACGTTGCCTTCATATTTGATGCACCGATTCCAAATACGAAGCCATCTCTAGTTGTGGCCGCTAAGGGATCAACGGTCCAACCTATTCCAATCGGGTTGGTGTCTATGTGGCCGTTGAGCATTAAACTCTGTCCCCCGCTTCCGCCACGGCCTTGTAAAAACCCGATGGCGTTGTAACGACCTGGTTCGACCTCCATTAGTTGAGTTTCTAAACCGAGCCCTCTCATTTGTTCAGCAAGAAATTCTGCAAGTTTCCCTTCTTCGCCACCACCGCTGTAGCTTCGTATACGTATTATCTGTTGGAGTAGAGATAAGTCAGCTGCGTCGTCGATGGAGAGTAAAGGGTCACCGATATTTTGTTGACTTGTAGGAATTCCGAAACCAGCAGCGACGCCAGCGGCTGATACGGTACTTAGAAACTGCCTACGATTTGGATAGGGGTTTTTTCGATATCGAATAGCCACGGTCACGTCCTTCCTTCTGGGGTAAGTGCTTGTAGGACTTTGGAGTGATTATTACACGATTTCTTTTTTAAAGTTTTGGTTGCCTGATTACAAAACCCCTCGTACGAATGCTTCACCAAAACCAGACAGGCCATCTCCTGCGATTAGGCCAGGTGCACGGACCTTCATAGGTTTCTTGCCAAATTTGTTTCGAATAAGCAGCGCCACAAGTAGTGCCCATCCATAGATAGAGTTATCGAGAAGTAGGCCGGTCGACAGTAATACACCAAGTGCACGTCCCGCCCCCCCCAAAGCTTGGATCGCGATCCCCAAGAATATTCCTCCAGCGAGTTCTTTTGAGAGTGAGGGAGTGACGGCGAGGTCAATGGTTGTGGCAACGACACGACCCATGGGCGGGATTAGTTCCTGTTGCCAGTAGGCCCCGAAAATCATGAATGCGGTAACTATTCCAACTAATCCACCTATTTGCTGTAGCCATACTTGTTGGCGCCGTCCTTCCCTTTCGGAAGTTGGCTTTGTGCCTCGTCCGCGAACAATCCATCCTGCTTTCAGATCGTAGCCAAGGTCAGCAAATAGTGGTCCAGTCGCGAGAATATAGCCGGCTAGCATAGCGAGTGTTTCAGGTGGGAAATTTAGTAGCGCTGCGATGAGAATCAAGGCGATCGCAACGGCAAATGATGGGAACCATCCGCTTAGCATTGCACAATAGCCTACGATGAGTGTGTGGATTACTGCAGCCAGTCCTGCAAAGATGATCCATGAAAAATTTTCAGCACTTGGGGTTTTTTCTTGCCAGAGTTCAGCCATAAAAAAGAGACAAGCAGCACCTACCGTGAAGGTGGCTAAGTGAAAAACTAAATCACGTATGCCGATGTGAGGGGGAGTTTCTTGAGCCTCGTTGGTGTGATCGGGCGAAGATGATATTGAACGGCTGAAGTTGGGAACAGTTTGTGTTATTTGAACTAACCCCGCCCCGATCATTATGCCGTGAGGTATGTAAGACGTTGTTAGATCCCAACCGATGAGAGGCGTAAAGGGGCGCACAACTAGACCGATACCAAGTGCGGCTAGTGCCGAAGGATTTCCGATGAATGCGATGCCTATGCCGGCCATCGGCAGACCGAGTAGGCGTCCCACAATGCCAGCGCCGAGACCTTGTAACAGATGGCGCCCCATCGTGCCACCTTCGTCACCAATTTGTATAACGCGACCGACTGCTTCACCGTCAGGCCACGGCGCACTTGCCGGGAATGCATGTGAGCCGAATAGACGAGAAGCCAACCAGATGTCCAGTGCCATGCCGAGTGTGACTCCAACAAAGAGTGGTACGGCAAGTGTTTGTAGATCAAGTAGATAGAGGGCTGCTAGGCTGACTAGAGCGATGTTAGCCCCTGCAAAACCGCCAGCCGACGTAGCAGTTTCAAGCATTACTTGACGCTCTGGTGATCGAAATTGTCGAAAGATTGTTCTTGCCGCGATAATAGCGAAGATGACACCGATAATGGATGTGTTAGGTGTAACACCGAGGCTGACGTTTATTTGTGTACAGATTGCAGCAGAGCCGGCGGCGAAAAGAAGATAGACGAGGAGTGTTCTGAACTCGAATGCTTTTGGCGGTCCCTCAAGCGTACTCATGGGATTCAACCGGTTAACTCCGTCACCATTTTTGTCGCGAGTGATCGAACTAAAAAAGTTGGTAGACCTGACGCTTTGGCTATCTTCCGTTTCATATCCAGTGTGTATCCGAAGCAATCCATCACAATAGCAGCTGCCCCCGTGGAACGAGCCGTACAGCCGGCCTCTTCGAAGTTGGCTGATCCGTAGGCTGGAACAAAAATTGGAATCGTCTCGACCCCGATGTCACTATATCGTCGTGTAGCTTCGGTGACTTCGAGATGTTGGCTTACCTGTTGCTTGTGTGGTTTCAGGATTACAAGACGTGATAGTTGCAGTGCTTGGACAGCTGAAAAAACAAGATGATGAGTGAGTAGAAGTGGCACGTGGGAACGTAAGCTGAATGGACCTGAGCAGAGCAGTACAATGAGGTCAGCTTCTGCTTCGATACGGGTAATTGCTGATTGAATAAACGGTTTGACTGATTCAAATCCGACTGTAACGCTTTGGCCACACTTGAGGCGAGTTATGAGTGGGAATTCACCATTGCTTGGTGCGAGACGTCGGATGGCTGCTTCGTTGAGATTATCCAGCGCACCGGCCTCGATCCAGTCTATCTTCCCAAAGCCTTGAACCAGATGACC
>CAZQMT010000003.1:14879-29922 GCA_964594555.1 uncultured Vicinamibacterales bacterium | reverse complement strand
CGAGGTGCGAGTGAAGACATTTCTGGAACGACATCGGTCCGAGGAGATTGGCCAATAGTGACTGCCCCTACTACCTTCATATAAGGTCTTTGCTTAGCGTTGTTCTTGAAGTTGTTTCATCGAACCGTACAGATTAACGAACAGCTCGAACTCGTCGTGGTGATATAAGTCGAGCGTTCCTGCCGTAAACTCCTTTGCGACTTCTGCCACGAAGTGGCCGGCTGCCGAAAGTTCAGTTTCTTTAACGACTCCCGTGGAGGCGCCTCCAGTAACGATAGGAGAAAGGAGAGCGACTCCAATTACAGGAACTGAAGTGACCGTCGCAGGTTGAAGCAGGCTGTTGATGTGATGCAGACCGTTACCAGGTGGCGTGATGTCTTGTGTAAAGATCGGTACTACGAATGGTGTTTGTCCGGCTGTTCTTTCATAGATGTCGAGTACGCCGTTCGTTGGTCTGAGAATGACACCTTCCTTGATCGTCCCTGTTATTCCGAAACCAGTTTGTTTTGCGATGCGGTTTGCACGTGTCGAGTCAATAGAAAGAATGCCGTTCATTGTTGAGTCGATCTCTGCTCGGATCAAAGTTTCACGATCGATTGGTAGATCTACGAATGCCGCGGGTTCGTGCGGAATGATTGGTGAGTTCGGGGAGATGTGTGTTCGAACAAGAACATCGCCAGGGAGGATGTCCCCGTGGTTTCGCATGTGTGCAAGAAAGGCAGCAGCAGCGATTGCCACGACTGCACCGTCACCGTCTGAGACGAGTCCCAGCCGGTTCGGACGACAGCCAATTCCTCCTAGTCTGCCGATCACACCAAGTGTCGGAGCTGTTCCACCGCTCAATTGACCCTGATGCCCAGGGATCGTGACCTTAATAAAATCGGTGCTTCCTGACTCGTCCTTTAGGATCTTGTGCTCGGCGGTGGCACCGGCGTCCCGAAGCCAATGGACGACCTTTTCACCACTTACGTCAGCGCAATTGAGAAGTTCAGTTGCTTCAAGAATTTTTTTTAGCATAGGTTTTTGGTAAGCGATACATTAGTTGAGATTTGTTCCTGAGATTCGCGATGTTTGTCTGGGGTGTGATTTTTACTTTTCCAAGACAAGAGAAGAGCATATTAAGTATGTTACTTGCAACCTAAAACCCATAATCCCGATGTAGACTTTCCACGTGCCGTTGCCGATGCGCCGCATACTACACGTCGACATGGACGCTTTTTACGCTTCGGTTGAGCAACGAGACACACCAGCTCTTCGTGGTAAGCCTGTGGCTGTTGGGGGTAGTCCTGACAGGCGTGGCGTGGTAGCTGCCGCGAGCTATGAGGCCAGGGCCTCTGGTGTACGGTCGGCTATGTCGATGGCCCGGGCGGTGCGGCTGTGCCCCCAGTTAATCGTTGTACCTTCGAATTTTTCGAAGTATCGTAAAGTCTCAAAAGAAATTTTCGATCTATTTCGTTCAGTTACGCCGCTTGTGGAGACAATTTCGCTTGATGAAGCCTACCTTAATGTAACGAAGAATACTTGGAATGAACCGGTGGCGACCAATGTAGCACGCCGCCTTAAAAGACAAATCTTTGAACTTACGGGGCTTACTGCATCGGCGGGTGTAGCCCCCAACAAGTTTCTCGCCAAGATTGCTTCGAATTGGAAGAAGCCAGATGGTCTGACAGTGGTTCCTCCCGAACGTGTCGAGGATTTTTTACGTCAACTTTCTGTTGATGTGCTATGGGGGGTCGGACCTGTGACGGCACGGAAGCTTCGCGCTAAAGGTATTGAGAAGCTTCTCGATGTACGTCGGACTTCTCCAGAACTGCTTCAGCAGATGCTTGGCAACCGAGCAGGGAGGATTCGTCAACTCGCTAATGGGGTAGACGAGCAAGCTGTTGTACCGAATCGAGAAGTAAAGTCGACGAGTACTGAGCGGACCTACGCTGAGTATCTTAAAGGACTAGAAGTTATGGACATTAAGCTCGATGACATGGCCCGTAAAGTGGCGGATTGGTTGGTTCGGAAAAACCGTTTTGCGCATACCGTCACCATAAAGGTTCGCTACGGAGATTACACTACAGTGACACGGAGTCTTTCGTCCAGGAAACCGATCCGTAATGCTCAAGAAATAATCCACAGTGCGAGGGGCCTGCTTCGTCGAACAGAGGCTGCCAAACGCCCTGTGCGTCTATTAGGGATTGGGTTACATGGTTTAATTGACGCGGTTCAAGAGGAGGAGTTTTCAGTAATGAGTCCGATGTTGCCTTTTAGAGATCGGGAAAGTATCTGGCACGAAGATTAATAATAACTTGTTAGTACTTACGTGCGAATCATCTTTATGATGGTGGCATGAAAATTCGAACCGTGATTATAGTGTGAATGTATGCGTATCCTACTGTTGATGCACAATTATTTGGTTCCTCCTGAGGATGTCAGCGATGTAAATCTGGCAACCGTTATTTGGAAAACTGAATACGATGTGCTGTCGACGCTTCGAGATATGGGCCACGAGGTGTATCCGCTGGGTGTGAGCAATGATCTTGGGGTTATTAAGAAAGCCGTTATGGAGTGGAAACCGAAGATTGCTTTTAATCTCCTCGAGGGATTCGATGAGATTGGATCTTTCGATCAAAACTTGGTTGCCTATCTTGAATTGTTACGTTTGCCATACACGGGTTGTAATCCTCGAGGCTTGTTACTTGCTCGTGATAAAGCTCTTTCAAAAAAACTGATGGCCTATCATCGAATTCCTGTGCCAGATTTTTTTGTATTTCATAGGGGACGATCAACGCACATACCACGTGGGTTTACGTTCCCGATGATTGTTAAATCACTAACACAGGACGCATCGATTGGGATTTCTCAGGCCTCGGTCGTGAAGAGCGCTGAGAAGCTCCTTGAACGAGTCACATTTATTCATCGTACTATTGGTACTGATGCCATCGCAGAAAACTATATCGCTGGGCGAGAGCTATATGTAGGAGTTCTAGGAAATGATCGACTTAAAGTCTTGCCAGTATGGGAACTGGCGTTCAGCAAGATGCCAAGGAACGTACATCGTATAGCGACTGATCGCGTAAAATGGAGCGTCAAGTATCAAAAAAAACACGGCGTCATGACCGATGCGGCCAAAAATCTTCCTCGAGGGATGGGACTAAAATTACAGCACCTAGCTAAACGTGTATATCAGGTCCTTGAGCTCAGCGGGTACGCAAGGATTGATTTTCGTCTTGACGAATTTGGTCGGGTTGCTGTGCTCGAGGCGAATCCAAATCCGCAAATTGCCTACGGAGAAGATTTTGCTGAGTCGGCTGAGTATGCTGGTCTATCTTATGAAGCGCTATTGCAACGTTTGCTCAATCTTGGAATTCGCTGGAAGCCTGACAAGTCCGGTTGATTTCGACCGGGACTCCACAGAACGAAAATTTGGAGATCGTGATGTCTAAACGCAGCGATCTTCCTAAGTATCGTATTAAGTCAGAGCCGGCGTCTGTCCGACCAACTGTGAAGATTACTCAGTGGTTCAGTTCGTTCTGGGTTGGCGGTGGGTTGGCGGTGGGCGTCCCGTTTTTTTTCTACGTCAGAAATCTTGCGCCGTCGGTGACGTTTGAGGATAGTGGTGAACTAATTGCTGCCGCCCACGGATGGGGAATTCCTCATGCGCCTGGTTATCCTCTCTACACGATATTGGCTAAGTTTTCCACATTGTTACCTCTTGGCGACAATATCGCGTACCGCGTTAACCTTATGTCGGCAGTTTTCTCTGCCCTTGCAATAGGATTTCTCTATTTGATTATTCTGAAATTCCTTGAGCACGATGCTGATACTGAGAGTATCAAAACGACAAACGCAAGTAATTCGGTTGTTCACACTTTTGCAGCTTTTGGGGCCATCGCGGTTGCTGTATCCCCTGCTTACTTTAGTCAATCCGTGATTACTGAAGTTTACGGGCTCAACAATTTTTTCTTTGGGATGCTACTCTGGATTTTGTTGTCTTGGATAGGAGACAGTCGAGAGCACTGGTTCGGAATATTGTGTTTCGTTTTTGGACTTTCACTTACTAATCATCATACGGCTGTCTTATTCGGCCCCTTAATTTTGTTAATCTGGACGATCAAAGAGTCGAAGGTTTTCATTCATTGGAAAGGTGTTGTTCTAGCACGCAAAGCAGTGACTGGAGTAATACTCTTTAGTCTGGGATTATTACCGTATCTTTATCTTCCCCTAGCTTCATTACGGCAGCCGGTAATCGATTGGGGCAATCCAGAGACGCCCTGGCGCTTCTGGGATTTAGTGAGTCGAGGTCAATACGGACTCGATTGGGCAGCCGAACGTAGCGTAGCTCTTTACCTTGCGCAGATCGGTCTCCAGGTTGAGCTTTTGTTCGAGCAATTTCACCCGCTGCTCGTTTTTTTGGGTCTGTGGGGTGTCGTGCATGTTTGGCGACGGAGTTGGGCTCATAGATCTCTGTTAATCGGTTACTTGTTGTTTACTGGACCAGTGATGGCATTTGTGACTGATGCTGATTTACTGACGACAGATCCGATGATTCTTGCAGAGGAAAAGGGTGCAGTTTCTGTTTGGTATCTTCCACTCTTTCTGATGTGGGGCGCACTGATTGCTGTTGGTACTATACGGATTGTAGCCGGTCTGGCACGGCGAGCAGCCCGTTCTGCAGTGGCATGGTTGTGTGCCGTGCCGCTGTTGGTCTTAATCTTTTTTTCAGGGGCACGTACGCAAGCCATGGAGGGCCAGAGTCAAGCAGTTTTTGCTGGGCAGTACATCGAGAATATTTTCACTTTGGCGGAGCCTAGAGCCTTAGTGCTTGGCAATTGGGACCCTTTTGTATTTCCCTTGATGTACGCACAGGCAGTGGAACACAAGAGACAAGATGTTGTCGTGCTTGACACACAGCTGTTGCGCCTTTCTTGGTATATCGAAATGATGCAGCGCTGGTATCCAGACTTTATGGTCCGAGCGACACCAGAAATAGATGATTTTTTAGAGGCTGTTCAGCCTCTGGAAGAGGGCACGTCTTACGCCCCTGAATTAATCCAAGACACGTTTGTTCGGATGCTGAAAGCTCTGATTGCAATTGGCCATGAAGATGGTTCGGTTTATGTTGCGTTTCATCCGCGTATGCGGAATTTTGAACCAGTTTTGGCAGAAGATTTTGATCTTGAGTCGTGTCTCGTAGCGTTCAAGCTGAAACGAAAAGGTACTGGCTCATCTGATTGTGATCGCCGGTCGTATAATCTACTAGGAATGATTGAAACTCAAAACTCGCGTATATTCCCCATGGACCGGATGGCTAAGATGGTACGCAGCTACTATGCTTTGCTTCACCGTGTTCGAGCGACGTCTGAACAGGAACGTGCACCAAGGCGTGCTGCCGAGCTCTATCGGCGCGCCCTAGGTCTTGAGGCTGATCCTGCTATTCGCAACCAACTTCGTATTCAAGTAGAAAGATTGGAAAACATTGTTGGTCAGTAGGCTGAGATATTGGTTCTGGGTTTTACTTTAGGAGTTCTCTCAATACGAGATCTACAAAAATTATGGGGAGAAAATCATCGCGTAAGCGCTCACTGGCCGTTTCGAGACAGACGGGCTCTTCCACGGAGCAATGTGTCAAAGACTCCACCTCTTGGACTTCTGCTGATTTCTACTGGGGACTGTTGATCCTTGGTTGCGTTCTGTTGGTTTATGCTCCCGCGCTTGGTGGTGATTTTATCTGGGATGATGACGTTTATGTCATTAACAGTGATGTTCTTCGTGACCTCGACGGTCTTCGGAGGATATGGCTCGAGCCGACATCCATTCCACAGTACTACCCTCTTGTGCACACTATTTTTTGGCTCGAGTATCAGATCTGGGGGCTCGAGACTCTTGGATATCATCTGGTCAATGTCGTTTTGCATGGTATTTCGGCGTTTGTGCTCTGGCGTGTATTACTTCGTCTTGGTGTACCAGGAGCGTGGCTGGCGGCGGCTGTCTTCGCATTGCACCCAGTCCACGTTGAGTCGGTGGCATGGATCACTGAACGCAAGAACGTACTATCGGGGCTTTTCTATTTGTGGGCAGTGTGGGCTTATCTTTTGTTTCTTCCAATAGGTAGAGTTGAAGCTATTGGGGCCCGTCGAGATTCCTTGCGCTACTACTGGTTAGCGTGGCTTGCTTTTATTGCTGCGTTACTAAGTAAGACGGTGACAGCTTCGTTACCTGCGGCTCTCTTATTGATCACTTGGTGGAAGCGTCGTTCGATACAGTGGCGCGACGCTGTTTACCTTGGGCCGATGTTTGTTGTGGGTATTGTGATGGGGTTAACTACGGCCTATCTTGAGAAAGTGCATGTTGGAGCACAGGGGGTTGATTGGACCTTATCGTTTGTTGAGCGATTTCTAGTAGCCGGTCGGGCGCTCTGGTTTTATGCGGGTAAGTTGATGTGGCCGGTGCAGCTCACTTTTATTTACCCGCGGTGGCAGGTCAGCGATGGTGTTTGGTGGCAGTATTTATTTCCGCTAGCTGCTGTTCTCGTGATTGCGAGTTTAATAGCGTTTCGGGCTCGCCTAGGTCGAGCACCATTAGTGGCAGTCCTATTCTTTGTAGTCACATTATTTCCTGCGCTTGGTTTTGTTGATGTTTACCCTTTCCGGTACTCTTTTGTGGCCGATCACTTCCAGTACCTTGGGAGCTTAGGAATTATTGTCCTGGTAGTGGGTGTCGCTACGAGCTTTGTGAGCAAGTACACAATTGGTGTTCGAATGAGCGTTGCGATTTTAATGCTATCTGTAATTAGTGTACTTACGTGGCATCAGGCGAAAGTGTACACAAGTCTTGAATCTTTATGGCAAGACACTATTGTTAAAGATCCGTCATCTTGGATGGCCTACAACAACCTCGCGGGACTTCGAATGGATGCTGGGCGTTTGGATGAAGCGATCAGGTATTACGAACGAACTTCTGAGCTTAAGCCTGATCACCCGAATGCTCCGAATAATATCGGTCAAATTCACTTACTGCGCGACGAAATTGATGAGGCAGAGCGATGGTTACTGCGTGCTGTTCAGATTGACTCAGATTTTGCACCCCCTCACGTTAATCTTGGGTTGGTTTACAGTAAACAGGGACGCTCCGAACTTGCTGAGAAGCACTTCAGGGCGGCGATTGCAATTAGAGCCGGATACCACTTAGCGCATTATCAGTTGGGTCTGTATTTGATGAGGGCTGGTCGGATCGATGAAGCGGTTCGGTCGCTTGAAACGGCGGTGGCGCTGAACCGTATCGACCCGATTTACCGAACACAGCTCGCCATTGCTATGACGCGTATAGGCAAGGGGGAACAGGCTTTGGAGCACTTCGGAGTGGCGGTTCAATACGCGCCTGATGATTTTGCTATGCATTACAATCTCGCACTTGCGCTCAGGAATTTGGGCCGCACCGAAGAATCTATTGTGGTTTTTGAGACGGCCCTACAGATCGATCCGACGAAAGTTGATGTGCGAATGGCACTGGCGGAGACACATGCTACTCGTGAAGATCTTGACAAGGCAATTGAAGTCGCAACTTTTGCTCTCGATCTTGCTAAGCAGGCTGGACAAACTGAGCTGGTCGTAACCATTCAGCAGCGATTGGCTACCTATGAACGCCGCCGAGGCTCGTAGGTTTTTTTGCTTTAAGTCAGGATGAATTAAGTCGTGATAATTTCGATGGTGCAATTTAACCGGATGTTATGATCTGCTCTTACTGTGTATGGTAGGAAAGTTGTTTCGTAAGGAGTCGTGATCTCTAGACGCCTAGCTGGGAACACGGTAGACTCGGTGAAGGGACGTTTCCGATGGCCGGGTTGGCTCCGGCTGGCAGTGCGACATGATCGTGACGCGCGCCCGTAGCTCAGCTGGATAGAGCGCCTGCCTCCGGAGCAGGAGGTCGCAGGTTCGAATCCTGCCGGGCGCGCCATTTTTCGGAGGTTGCTTCCCCATTGTTATCAACGACGTGGGTCGCTAGCTCAATTGGCAGAGCAGCAGACTCTTAATCTGCGGGTTCCCGGTTCGAGTCCGGGGCGACTCACCATTTCCCTCACGTTTTTGACAACATTTTCCAATCGTTTTAGCGCACAGAGACTGTTCTGATTTTTTTGGACGTTATTCCAAGGTTCTAATTCTTTCTACAGATACTCTTTTTTGAAATTCTGTATACAGCAAGCATCTATCGTTGGTAAGTAATGAGGTGCAATGTGGGATGGAAGGTGATGTAAGCTGTTCCTATGATAAGAACACACTTCATTGCAATTTCTGCAGTGGCGGTTGTTTTCCTAACGCCGTATCTTCCTTCTTCACAAGGTTTTACAGATTCTGATGATTTCGATCTCCGTGTAATACCGCTAGATTCGCCTGCATCCAAGCAGAGTAGCGCTCCGCAGTTCACTATTTCAGATCGAGCGTTGCTCCTGAGTTGGATTGAGCGTAATGGTTCATTCGCGATGCTGAAGTTTTCGGAGTGGGGGCCAAGTGGCTGGTCTGTGCCACTGGTGGCTGCTTCAGGTGATGATTGGTTTGTTAACTGGGCGGATGTTCCGTCGGTGATTCGTCTTGACGATGGGACATTGGTGGCTCATTGGCTACAGAAGAGTGGATTGGGACAATATTCTTATGACGTTCGGTTGTCGTACTCGATGAACGATGGAAGAACGTTGGCCGAGTCGTTCATGCCGCATCATGATGGAACGCAAACTGAACATGGTTTCGTATCGCTTTTTCAAATGCCCTCTGCTGGGCTTGGACTTGTCTGGCTAGACGGTCGTTCCATGCAGTCTGATGCATCAGTTATGTCGGCTTCTGGTGATTCTTCGGCAATGAGTCTTCGGTTTGCCATGTTCAATGAACAGTGGGAAGAGATTTCCGAGATGCCAATTGATCTCAAAGTCTGTGAGTGTTGCCCAACGACGGCGGCGGTAACGTCTGATGGTGTTGTCGTAGCGTTTCGGGGTCGTAGTGATGAGGAAATTCGTGATATCTACATCTCTCGCTTTGAGCATGGTTCGTGGACTGAGCCATTTGCTGTTCACGACGATGGGTGGCAGATCAATGGGTGTCCTGTAAATGGTCCCATGCTTAGCACGAATGGAAAAGATGTGGCGGTTGCTTGGTTCAATGCCAAGGATAACGAAGGTCATGCCTTTGTGGCGTTCTCGAACGATGCTGGTAAGACTTTCGGGGCGCCGATCAAACTAGATGATCGTTCTTCACTCGGTCGTGTTGATGTTGAATTTCTACCAGATAATTCGGTGCTTGCGTCGTGGATCGAGTACGCAGACCAACAAGCCGAGTTCCGCGTACGTCGCATCGATCGTATGGGAAAACGATCATCGTCTGTTTTGGTCACTCCACTTGTGTTTGGCCGAGCGAGTGGGTATCCGAGAATGGCGTTGCGTGCCGACGAACTGTTTTTTGTGTGGACTGAAAGAGATACGTTAGATGCTGGTGGTGCTAACGGCACACTCCGAGTGTCCATGGCGACAGCATTGCTGCCACAAATTGTGGTTCGCTAGTTCCAGCTCATAGTGGATACGCTCGATCGTACAGACATAGCCAAGGGCACTCGTTGATGTCCTTCTCTATGGTTGACATGAGTACTCCAAAGGTAGTTCCCATTGTTCTCTACATCATCGTTGTGATGGCTTTGTTCGGTCTATCACGGGCCTTAGACTCACGGTTTCGAACTGAGACTGGACTTACCCAGACTTTCGATGTGACGAAGCCAGTTCACCAACGTGTGTTCAGCCGAACAGTCTCGAACTTTAATCTAGACTTTCTTGAACATGAACCAGATCTTCCGACTCAATTTTTCGATGTAGGGTGGGATGGTGTTTGGTATTTACCAAATGATCAAGAGATTGACTTGTACGCTGGCGCTGACGACTTTGTCTCTATTCATATCGACGGCGAGCTTATTTTAGTCCGCAGTACCTCAGATGGAACGCATCGAACGACGTCGGTTCCACTTTCCCTTAAAGCGGGGCCGCACCGTGTGAAGATTCGGTACCGACAATATAGTGAAGGGTACGCTCTAAATATAGGATGGACTCCACCAGGTTCTTTTTCTGTTAGACGATTAGATCCAGAATATTTCTTCCCTGATTTTCCGAAGCTTGAAGAAGTCGCCGTTAACAAACGACTTCGTTTGTTTCGGAGTATGACGTTAGTCATGGCCGTAGCTCCTCCGGCTTTAATACTTGCTTGGTGGTTGTTTGTTGCTGTACGGAAAAGGTGCTCACGTGGATCCAGCGTGGGTGCTGAGACAGACGGATTCTGCGTTGAAAGTGAGTTTGCCTGGGGTCGTCCTGGTTTTGTCTGGTTGAGTTTAGCGATTTTTTTAGTTTTAGCTCTATTACACACCTGGCCACTAGTGCTCGCTCCTGAGACACTTTCTCGTACGGACAATGCTGATACCGTCTTTCATCAATGGACTCTGGCATGGCTTGCACATCAGATCGTTCAAGATCCACTTAGACTCTTCGACGCGAACATCTTTTATCCTGATCGCTTAACGCTCGCTTATTCAGACCACCTCTTGATTCCAGGCATTTTCGTGGTACCACTCTTGTGGATTGGGTTTTCACCGATCCTGGCTTACAACGTTTTACTCATTACCGGGTTTACGTTGACTGGTTGGGCGATGTGTTTAGTCATCCAGGGATGGACGCATAGTCGACTGGCCGGCCTGATCAGTGGATCACTAGTGTCGTTCAACGCCTTCACTCTGACACGCTTTCCGCAGATTCAGGATCAGCATCTCGAATTTCTTCCTCTCGCACTTTTAGCTCTGGACCGCCTGCTTCGAAGACCGTCTGTTAGAAGGGCCCTCTCTCTCTCTGGATGGTTGCTGCCTAAATCGCGGCACCGCCGTGCCGACGGTTTGTTCTGCAAGCGTTAACAACTGGCTATTGGTTGGTGTTCACGACTGTCGCAATGGTTGCGGCGACTATGGCGAGACCGCGGGAATGGGTAGTACGTTCACGCTTGATCTTTGTGCCCTATGTGACACTAGCTGCTACCGTCGCTGGTGTGGCGTTGCTACCGTTTCTGCTGCCCTACTGGTTCGTTAGTCAGGAGCAGGGTTTGGTTCGGACACTTAAGGACGCCGCACAATTTTCAGCGAGCTTTAATAATTATCTCGCCACTGGTGGGAGACTCCACTTCGGTATATGGAGTGAACACTTCTATAAAGCCACCGGGGGAGGGGACTCCTTGTTTCCAGGTGCAATTGCACTCGTTCTAGTGGTGATTGCGGTTGGATCTGGAATTGCGATTCGAGATTCAAGGGCCAGGATGGCGTTGGTGTTCGGCGCAGTTGCGTTTGCACTCTCGTTCGGACCTGTGTTGCCCGGGTATGCACTACTGTACGACGTGTTTCCACTGATGTCTGGTATTCGAGGCGTCTCACGGTTCGGACAACTTTTTCTCGTTGCCGTTGCGATTCTAGCTGGATTTGGATGGGTGCAAGTACGACAGATCTTGATGCGAATTTCAAAACGTACTTCACATCTTGTCGTTTTACCACTGGGTGTTATTGTTTTTCTTGGAATCCATGCTGAGTCGATACGTGCCCCAATAAATTATTCAACTGCTCCTGTTATTCCTGAGGTATTGGACGCACTACAGGACACAGATGATGATGCTGTTTTAGTTTTCTTTCCTTTTTATAGGCCGAGAGAGGTTTTTAAAAACGCTCAATATTTGATGTATTCGACGCGACATTTTAGGCCGATGCTCAATGGTTATTCTGGGTTTGCACCTCAGAGCTATTTTAATCATGCTGCTGCGTTACGAGATTTCCCTAAGCCATCGTCGATCGACTACTTACGAGATGTGGGTGTTACTCATGTGATTGCCATCGGTCACCTCATGAGTCCGGACATCATGCGCGCACTTGAAAGTCATCCAGACCTCAAATTGATATCTTCAGATGGTAATTTAAAAATTTACGAACTTCGTATTTGACGTTAAGGACTCTGTGCGAATTGTTATACCCAACCGTTATACTCTGCCATGGGATGCTTTGTAGGCGTTATATGCCTGGTCGCGTTATTACAACAGGAAAGGCTAGATCTTTTATGAGTGCGCTACTCGGAATGATTAGGCGCAGGTTTGTAGTTCTAGCTGTGGCTGTTGTGGCGCTGAACTTCATTTCGTGCCGTGAAAGTTCTGTAAGCAAGGTTGGCACGCCTGAGCTTAGAGACAATCTCGTTGACACAATTCTTGCCCGTACCGAACAGAGAGAATCATTCTCTACTATCAAGAATGAGAAACTCAGGTTCGAGCCGTTAGAAGCGATGGCTTCGCTGCGTGAGACGGTTGTGTCAGCGAGTACTGAGGATAAGCTCTACTACGCTCTTGTCCAACTTAGTAATGCCCGTCGGGATCGTCACCTCGACATCTCCCTGGTTCCTGGGGGGCTACGTCCAGCTGACGTTACCGGTTTGGCGGTGTGGGGTGATGAGTCTTCCACACCACTGCAGTCCCCTGTACGTGTTTTTCCAGATTACACATCAAACAGTGCAGGTTATTTCGTAGGAGATATCGCTGCTGGTAAAGCGTGGCCAGAACTTCCAAAGATTGGAGACCGTGTGGTCTCTGTCAACGGGCGGTCTGTCGAACAATGGTATGAGGCGACGATGCCGTTCATGCGTCATTCGACTCAGATTGGTCTTCGGTGGAAACTTGCTGAGGCGATGACTCAGGCAACTGCTGTTTTTCCGCCTGAGCTCCGTGAGGCGACCCTCCAGTTGACGGTTGAGTCAAAGGATGGAAGCAAGCCAAGTTTTACGCTCCCTTATGTTAATACCAAGGATCTTACGTGGACTGGATCTGGAGATCCTCAATATCCTGGCCTGTCTCTTGGATTGCGGACGCCCACTTATGATCTGTTTCTTTCCGATGATAGTTCTCGTTTCATTGTTCTCGTCTGGTACGGCTTCCGTGAGACGATGGTCACTGACGTTGATACGCTTATCGAACTTGCTGAGCGGGATGGTCTTTTGGATTACGCCGTGGTTGTCGATGTAACTCGTAGCGGAGGAGGGTCACTTGGTGCCTACGCGCTCCAGCGCCTCCAATCACGTCCCTTCAAGACGACGTTTGGTAATCTTCGCCTAAGTGATGTGATTGAGCCATTTGTGGAAGCGAAGCGTTCAGATTTCTCTGCCAACAACATCAATGATAACGGTGCACCAGAGACCATTGATGATGGCACCTGGCTCATGGAATGGTTGGAGGAGGATGTCCTTCCGGCGTTTGCACACGGTGATGAGTATTCGAACGACGTACCATTTAAGCTGGCTCATGCGCCAAAAGATTCGGACGGAGTGCTTGAGCCAGCGCCCGTTCATTTTCGAGGGCCCTTTGGTGTGATTTCTGGACCAAACGGTGGATCTCACCTCGACCAATTCATTTCGATCGTCGTTGATAACGGTCTTGGACCGGTTGTTGGTATGGCACCAGGAGGATATTCCAATACTTGGGAATGGGAGGAGGTCCTTACGTTTGCAGATACCGATCAACCTGTGGTTGGTTTCATGTACTCCATCGGACATACGATTCGTCCGAATGGTGAAGTACTCGAAGGGAATCCCGCCGCTGTTGATGAGTGGATTCCACTCACAGCCGAAAATGTAAAGGAGTATTATTCGATTCTTCTCGAGCAGGTGCGTATACAGATGGGTATGGTCGAGAATTAATTCGTTCGAAGATGAATTGAGAGCTAGGATCCCAATGTCTATGTTATCTACGATTCGTCGCTCTGGCATGGGTCTGGGAAGTCAAATTCTGCTTGGCGTGGTAGTCGGGGCTGTTCTAGGTGCGGTTGTTGGTGAGCGGATCGCCGTGGTTCAGCCCGTTGGTGACCTGTTCGTCCGATTACTGGTGCTTGCGGCGATTCCGCTCGTCTTCTTTAACTTACTCTCCGGGCTTACTGCTTTATCTGATGTACGAACGTTTGGACGGCTTGCCAAGAAAATTATTAGCTATTACGTCTTAACTGACCTCGTGGCTGTTGCGCTTGGACTTGCAGCGATGGCGCTACTTCAACCAGGCGTGGGGATGAAGCTGACCGAGCAGGTGCAGGATACGGTCGGGACTGTGCCATCGGTTGTTGACGTGTTCGTAGGAATAATTCCGACGAACATGTTCCAAGCTTTTACCGAGGGAAACGTCCTACAGGTCGTGGTCCTAGCCGTCTTCCTAAGTATTGCTACGCTTATGCTTGGCGGTAATTCGCGTGATCGTCTCGTCGAATTTTATTCAGATCTTGCGGCTCTTTTTCGTCGACTCGTTGATCTGATTCTCGTTGTTGCACCTATTGGTATCTCGGCACTCATAGCGGTAACTGTTGGAAGATATGGTGCGGCATTGCTTGGGCCGATGACGAAGTTCCTCTTAGGTGTGTACTTCGCACAACTCATCGTTTTTATAAGTTATATGTTTTTGCTTCGCATGTTTACAGAGCAGAAGCCGAGTCAGTTTCTCAGAGAGACTGGCCCTCTTTGGGCCACGACGGTCGCAACCACATCGAGTTTGGCTTCTCTTTCTGTTGCGCTCGAGATGGCTAAGAAGATCAGGCTTCCAAGATCGCTCTATACGTTTACGCTTCCACTTGGTGCGCAACTTAACAAGGATGGCACTTCTATCATGCTTGGCGCAGTACTGCTTTTTACAGCTCAAGCAGCAGGTGTTGATTTTGAGGCCGCATCGTTTGTGACTATTTTGCTAATTGGACTCCTCCTTTCCGAGGGGTCCGGGGGGATCCCAGGTGGAGGATTTGTGATGGCATTGATCTATGTCCAGGCCTTCAACCTTCCGATCGAAGTTGCTGCTATTGTCGGAGGGATTTATCGGCTCGTCGATATGGGGAACACAACAGTGAATGTAATGGGTGACATGGTAGGGACGTCGCTTGTGGCATATTCCGAGTCCAAACGAGAGCAGCACGCAAAGTGAATAAAGCCCTAAGAGAGTTTTTTCCCGGCACCAGAGATCAGGTATACTTAGACGTGGCCGCC
>CAZQMT010000003.1:0-14869 GCA_964594555.1 uncultured Vicinamibacterales bacterium | reverse complement strand
AGGGTCGATGAGGCTCGAGCAGCGATGGCGACCCTGATTGGTGCCGATCAAGATGAAGTTGCAATCACCAAAAATGTGTCGGAAGGACTCAATCTTTTTGCTGCAAGTCTCCCATGGGATTCAGCGGACAATGTGGTTCTGTGTACCCAACTCGAACACCCGAATAATATCTATCTTTGGTACAACCTCGCGCGACGACAGGGTATCGAAGTTCGTGATATCCCGCCTGAGAACGGGCGTATGCCTGTTACTGCAATGGTTGAGGCAATGGACGAACGTACCCGAGTGGTTACGTGTCCGAGTGTGTCTTTCGCGCCTGGTTTTATTACGGATGTCCCCGCCCTTATTAAGGGGGCTCAGAATGTTGGTGCACTTACTCTGGTTGATGCGGCCCAGTCGATTGGAGCACTCCAGACGGATGTCCGGGCTCTCGGTGTTGATGCACTCACGGTTGCGACACAAAAGTGCTTGCTGTCCATGTATGGGTTTGGGTTTCTGTACATTCGACGAGAAGTGGCGGAACAGCTTGTTCCGGTTCACGTGGCCCGCTACGGCATAGACCTAGGTGAGGCACATGAGACAGCTTTTACTGATGGTGATCTTTCCTATCTCCCTGGAGCCCGTCGCTTCGACCTTGGCAACTACAATTACTTAGGAGCGACCGCCGCGCAGGCGGCGCTTGCCTTCATCGCTGAGATCGGTATGGAGAATGTGGAGCACCATGTCAGAGGGCTTGGCAAGAGCTTAGCGTCAGGACTTTTTGAACTCGGACTTCCAATCGCAGGAGGAGCGCTCGGTTCTGACCTGGCACATATTGTTTCGGTTGGTGAGAGCGGAGGAGGTCGCCACTATACGACGGAGGACGAGGCAATGAACAAACTGTATGCCTATCTTGCTGAACATAAAATCAAATTTTCGATCCGCAGTGGAGCCTTACGTTTTTCGATCGGGGTCTATAACGATCAGGCTGATATTGAACGAGTGATTGAAGTGGCGAGAAAGTGGTGTGATACGACAGGGTACGCACGATAAAGATGACGCATAGGAGCCAGTGACTGCTTAGTCTGACGGAGTGTCGGTTTGCTAACCTACCCTAACCGATTTTGGAGAGAAGGTCAGCGAACCTTGCCCCGGAGCTTTTGACTGACCGCTTCATGACGGGCTCGTGCCGCATCTAGGAGTTCTCTGAATTTCGACGAGGGTCTTAACGACGCCAGCCATGGGTCACGCTCCAAATAGGGTGCGTTGAAGAACCCTCCCTCTACGGCTGTCCGAAGATGGTCCAGTGCTTTGTCTGGCTGTCCGGCGAAGGTCGCGAAATGGACTAATCGGTAGTGGCGCTCGCCGTCGACGACCTCACGGTGTTCTAGTTTTTCCAGGGTGGCTTCGACCTGAGCACTGTTCTCGAGTGCCATTGCCTCGTACGCTTGGCCGAAGGTCGTCCAGACGCTCTCGGCTTCGACACGCGCACCCGCACGGAATGCTCGTACAGCCGATTCCCTGTCCCCTAGGTACAGATGAATCACACCCTCGTAGAACCATTGTTTTTCATTCGGAGCTCGATCTAGCTCCTTGAGAAATGAGAGCATCTTCTTGTGAGAACCGAGAGCCGCATCGTACTTGCCAAGATAAATCAGGCTCTTCGTGATCTGGTCTTGCGTACTGACCATGTTACCCAGGCTGGAGTCTAACTTCTGTCCTCGTCGATAGCTCGTCATCGACTCTTCCATTAATCCTGAGTAACGGAGTACGTACCCCAAGGTCTCGTGAAAAGCAGGGTAGTTCGGATGAGTGGCCAGACCGTTCACGAGGAGCTCAATCGCATCCTCAGAACGGCCAAGCTTTGCGAACAATGATGCCAACTTGGCCCTGGCCGGAGGGTATCCGGGGTTAAGTTCGAAGGCATGGGCTAGTGCGTGCGTGGCCTTCTCGTAATAGGGGCCCAATCCTCCTACGAGACCAGCCAGGTCAAGGTAGGCGGTCCCGAGTGCGGTGACCGCCGGGGTGTAGTTCCCTAACCGAGATTGCAGTTCCTCCAAGGTTTCCACTCGTTGCCGGAGCGTGGTCTCGCTGCTTCCATTAGGTGCGGCGAGAAGCTTGAGGAATTCCTCATAAGCTGCAGGATCGGCAGCCGAGAGAGATTCAATCGATGACGCGCCACGGTTTTCAACACCGAGTTCGTCAAGGACGACTTTCGCGATCTCTCGTGGGAGTTCAGGCAAGGTGCCTCTGACTGGAGGCCGGTCTCTTGAGGGCAGAGAGCTGCGGTCGCTTACTGTCTCCAAGTTCCAGAGTACTTCGAACCCATCACTTTCCTGCCGGAGTTCGATCCAAACGATGTAGTCCACATCTTGCAGAGCTACGGGCGAGGTGGAGCCGTTTCCTTTTTCGACGAGTTTTCGTCGTGCAGATCTAACCACGGTACGGGGGGAGTACTGGAGCCAGTGCGTGATTTCCATGACTAGGCCTGTCGTCGATTTTTCGTCTGACGCTCCAGAACTGTAGCCCTGCACGACTAGCTTCAGAGGTTCACTGGTGATGGTCAATGGATCTTTAGGATTAGGTGACCCGTACCCGCTGGTCACAGCGAGTATCACCACGAGCAGACCACAACCACTAGTTAGGAACCCGACGTTGGTGTACCGAATCCGTGAAGTCATTTATTGATCGAAAATCCGTACTTCGATTTGTTCGTCTTCCTTCACCCAACCACGATACATTCCCGCACCGGTGAATGTCATCGCGATGTTTCCCGTAGGGTCCATTGCAATAGCTCCACCGCCCCCGCCTAACTTCACGAGCTGCACCTTAACCGCGTTGTCCGTCGCCTCTTGCACGGACATGCCGCGATATTGAATGAGAGAAGAGATCTCCTTGGCGGTCAGTAAGACCATGTGGATTTCTCCCAAGCCTGTCGTGGAAACGGCTACCGTCTCGTTGTTCGCATAGGTGCTTGCGCCGATGATAGGAGAGTCGCCGATGCGGCCTGGACGCTTGGTGATCCTGCCGCCTGTAGACGTACCGGCGGCGAGATTCCCATTTGCATCAAGAGCCACTGCCCCGACTGTGCCCCAGAGGCCGCTGTCGGCTGAATTATCGTTCGGTGGAGAAGCATGGTTGGAGTTTGGCATAGGTGTACCGTAAGGCACCTGCCGCTCTAACCGTTCTAAGAGCTCTTTCCACTTTCGTTCTGTATAAAAGTAGGATTCTGGGACCCACGGCACTCCCATTTCTTGAGCTAGGGCGTTGGCGCCCTCTCCGACTACGAGCACGTGAGGCGTTTTTTCCATAACTGTTCGAGCTAGACTAATAGGGTTTCGAACCCGGCGAACTGCTCCTACGCCTCCAGCTCGCATCGTCTTCCCATTCATGATAGTCGCGTCCAACTCGACCGTTCCTTCACGGGTAAAGCTGGCACCCTTTCCGGCGTTGAACAGAGGTGAGTCCTCCATTACCAGGATAGCTGCTTCCACGGCCATGACAGCTGAGCCACCGGCTTTTAGTAATTCAAGTCCCGCAGACAGTGCTTGTTCAAGAACATTTCGGTAGTTTTGCTCGCGTTCGGGGTCAGCTTCGAATGCAGTCCGGTCCCTTATACAGCAGCCTCCGTGGATAGCCAATGTGAATTGCTTGGGGTGTGCGTCTGCTTGCTTAGCATTGTCTTGTTCGGTTTGTGAGAACGAGTCGCTGAACTGTACTTGACGATGGTTGGTGTCGAATTGTTGATTTTGTGCGTAGATTGGCGAGTTGAAGAGCATGAGGTGGCATATTGCTGCGACCAAAATGAGATGATGTGCGAGATAATTAGCCATTGTGTGACTCCTCCGGTGTACAACGATGATGACGTGTAACTCACCATACTACTGTTCCTTGAATTCGAGCTACTTTAATCATCTTACGTTGGTGATTTACGGGTAGTCTCGTCGTACAGGCGAGTATTAGTTTTCAGGACGCGACGAAGTATTTTTTTGTAATGCAAGTTGGCCAGGATGCAGTTGCCGACATCAAAACTCGATAGTTATCGAGATATGAGATAAGTCATTTTGATGGCAAGTTGGCGATTGCGTAGCCATGGAGAGCGTCGTCGAATACCCGCAAATTGTGGTTCGGTATCGAATCTGAGCTCGTCGTAGGCGATGTAAATATCGCTACCAGGTTTGTGGATCCAATTGAATCGTATGCTGTTACTTAATTCGCTTGTGGTCGAGTTGTATTGTGACAGTGTACGAAGTGTCATCTTTGGTGATAGAGCTAAGTCGAATGTCATTGATGCGAGATCTGCTCTGAACGTTCCACTTGGAAGGTCGACATCGCTCCTGGTGAAACGGGCTTCAGCTGCGACAGAACTGCTGGCTCGTAAACCAATCGTGGCCTGCATGTCTTTGCGTGTGCCGTCGAAGAATGTCTGTGGCGTGTACGCTAGTTGAGTGTAAACACGCTTTGATGGATTACTGTTGTAGCGAAACATCCATTCATCAAAATGGTAGGTTCCCGTAGGAATTGTGACATCCGAGTGGATCTGAAACGGTTCGTCAAGTCGTTCGAATCGGTCATTGTAGATGAACGTGAATCGCGAACCGTCCTCGAAGTAGGTGCCCATCATGTAATGGATGCGACGTGTTACTAATTGGTTATTCTGATCGGTGGTGTAGGAAACGTTCCACATCGGATCGAGCATCCGGATGTTCCATTTACCGGGTCGGGGGGTCCATTCGAAGTGAATTTTCGATGTTCGGATACCGATGCGGGGTATGTATCCAACTTCTGCATTAAAGTTGTCCTGAATGTCGGTGTACTCACCGTAGAACTGCCATGATGGACTGAGCCAAATCGCTGTGAAATAACCGGCCATGTCGTCACCTGAGAGCCCTGGAGTTTGGGTCTTCGCGATGAATCCGTTCATCATAAAGTATTGGTGTGGTGCGAGAGTGGTGTCAGCTGCGAAAGTTCGGTTAAAGGATGATCCGTTAATGGATTCCTTATTGATGATCATGCCGCCAACTTTGGAACGTGCGAAAAGATCTCGGCTGTACCGCCCGACGAAGAAGTTTTCACCAGGTTCGCCGAAAGCTTCCTGTGTCGTGATGTTTAAGGCTGCCAAATTGTGGCGGTCGATTTTTCCAGTCAGCCTCGCTCCACCAATGATCGGAACAGCTTGTCCTGTTTTAGATAGGCCGATACGTCGAGTGAAAAAAAGGTCAGCGTGTCGCTGAAAACCCAGTGTTTGTATGCTGAATATACCGGCATTCTCGAGGAAAAAATCTCGCTTCTCAGGGAAGAAGAGCGGAAATCGTGTCAGGTTGACTTGTTGTTCATCAACTTCAACTTGAGCGAAGTCGGTGTTCACTGTGAGATCCAGATTTAGACCAGACATAATTCCGTATTTGACATCAAGACCGATTTCTCCAAAGCCAGAATTATTGAGTCCAATGCCGTCACGTTTCTGCTTCCCGCCGGTGAGCACATAGGGTGTGAGCCGAAGATCCATGCCGCGGTTAATATTTGTGATTCCCTCCATTGATCCGGCTAAACTGACTCGAGTTAAGCCGTAAGCTTTTGGAATCGGTGCCCAGAATACCTGTTCGTTTTTTCGGCTGATGTTACGCATGAAGTTGACGCCCCACTTTTGCCATTCATCACGAGGGAATCTGAGCGTTACCATCGGTATGCCTATTTCAGCTACCCATCCGGTTGTCGTTTGCTCAGTGGCGACCTCCCAGACACCATCCCAGTTGATGTTCACGTTTGAGTTGCTACCTCTGAATCTGCTCCCCTCGCCTTCTTCGGACACCTGCTGTTCGAGCTTTGCCCCGAGTGGATTAGTGACAAACATGTAACCTGAACGGCGGTCATGAAATGTGTCGAGGATAATCGAGAAATGGTCCTCGTCCATTATGCGCATTGAGTCGCGCCGCTTTTCTGTAGCGATAATACCGGTTGGTTCTGAATCGTACGCTTCAACACCGATATAAAGCGTCTGCGCGTCGTAAAGTAATCGGACGATTGTTTGTTCTGTGGCGGGTTCACCTTCGGAGGGTTCTTGTTGCACGAAGTTTTTTATGATCGAGGCTTGTTGCCAAATTTCTTCATCGAGCTTCCCGTTGATTTCTGGGCCGGATTCTACGCGTACTGGTTCAATACGGTAGCGCTCGCTTGGAATCAACGACATTCCGGGTTTGTCCCCTGTTTTTTCTTTAGGAAGAGGTTGCTCAAGTGCTGTAATTCTGTTGTTGGTGATCCTCGATGCTGACTGAGCATATGAGGGATGCAATACGACGAGAACTAGACTAATGACTGAAATAAAAAACCGCAGAGGGCCTCCTTCTCCTGTCAGCGTATGGTTTTTTAGCGTACACATATGTATTTAGATTTTTGAACCGATGCTGCCGTTTGTGATGGGGGATGGGTGCGCAGGTGATCCAGCACGAATCGGAAGCCTGTCCTCAAGGTAACATGGCTTTACAACTGTTAGCTAGAAGATTTGATCGTTTTTTTGAGTGTCTTTAGTGGTTGAGGAAATATCCGCCGACTTCAATGTTAAAGATTTGGTCTGACGTCGTGCTAGCAGTTTGGTGCCACGCTTGGTATCGGTTGAGAGAAGAGGTAGTATCCTGAGCTGTTGTAAAAAATAGATTTTTTGTTACTTTGGCCGGTCGTTTCATGAGATTACTGTTCAGAGGGAGAGCCCTTGTCGTCAAGGATCCCAGTTGAGTATGCGAGCCATCGGAAAATACGAGAACGAAATAAAATTAGCTACCGTATCGCTCACTGGCCAATATGGATTTTCGTTTTTTTTATCGCACCTGGTCCATTGACATTCGATCTCTTTGAACAAGGTTTTGATAAGCGGATGATGATTTGGCTCGGGGTAGTGGCGGTGTTTACAGGCGTAGCTGGATTTTGTGGACGATTGCCTGGCGTAGAGCCCCAACCCTACATCATTCGTTTTACTGAAGATCGCCCCAACCCTCTTTACCGACGGTTATGCTACACATTCGCATGGGGGGCTGTGATCGTTTTTGCGCTGCTTAACATCGCAGGGCTAGTGTTGGCTGTTGTAACCGGGCATTGGTATCTAAGGCAACTCTATGATCTGGCTTACTTTCCTATCGTCGCGACCGTATGGCTTCTTGGGGCTTTTGGTCGTCTACCACGCGTGAAAGTGTCAACAAAGGGTGAGGGACATGAACGTCGGTACTTTTATGGTTCGGTATGGGCTTCTTGTGTTGCCCAGCCAGTGTTGTGGCTACTTTGGACCGTACTACCGGTTGGTCGTCTAGCTGACATATTCAAACTGACAGCTTTCCTGATGATATTAGCTTTCATGGGCTATCAAGCTTATTGCGGTCGTCTCCCACGAACTCGTCCTATAGTGCCTGGAGAGCTGGCAGTTGCTGATTGATGTTCTTACTACGCGGGATCATACGCGGTGCTTAGTTATTTCATTTTCGTGTCGGATTGTATGCATTTCGTAACATTCTGTAAGGTTGGCAATTGGCAATAGAAGGATGGCATGGGTGGGAGGAGTATTCTCCGTTCTATGATTGGGAGAACTCCAAGACTCTTGGCCGGCGTGACGTAACTTTTTGGCAACGGATGGCAGCACGCGTCGGGGGGACAGCATTGGAACTTGGTTGCGGAACTGGACGAGTTTCAGTGCCTGTGGCCAAGGTCAATAATCATTTGGTGGGTATTGATCGTTCTGCTGGCATGCTCGAGCGTGCAAGACGCCGTTTCCGACGAGCTAAACTAATGCATTCTGCCAAGTTGGTTCAAGGAGACATCCGGAGCCTGCCATTTGATGGAGCGAGACCCTTCGATTTAGTTATTGCGCCTTATGGGGTCTTGCAATCCTTAGTTCGTGAAGCAGCTCTCACTGCGACGTTATTGTCGGTGGCCCGTGTGACGAGGCCAGGTTCATTAGTCGGCATCGATCTGGTGCCTGATGTTCCAAGATGGTCAGAGTATCGTCGGCGTGTCAGTTTGAAAGGGCGCTGGGGACGGTCTGGTAAGAGGCTCACTTTAATCGAATCAGTGCGTCAAGATCGTCGTAGGAAATTGACGATTTTTGACCAGGAGTACATTGAGGTGACGTCTAAGACCTCTAAGAAAACTCATCGGTTCTCATTAGCATTTCGTACGCTTTCAATTCCGCAAATGGTTCGGAGGGTTGAGCGAGTTGGTTTTAAAATTGAAGGGGTTCTGGGTGATTATCAAGGGCGTCCTTGGGATACTCGGTCTGATGTTTGGGTCATTATCGTATCTAGAAAATAGTGCAAGCACCTTCTCTCTAATATGTTTGTTCTGAAGCGTTTATGGTAGAATCACCTGTCTAGTTTCTATCTGTAAAGCCGAACTATTTCACCAATAAAAATTCGATGTCTGGTCATTCTAAGTGGCATTCGATCAAGCACAAAAAAGGCGCCACTGACGCCAAGCGGGGAAAGGTCTTCACTAGAATTATTAAGGAGTTGTCCGTTGCTGCACGGCTCGGTGGTGGGAGCCCAGACAGTAATCCTCGCTTGCGTACTGTTATAGCCGAAGCGAAGTCGGTCAACATGCCGGCTGATAATATCAAGCGAGCAATCCGTCGAGGTACTGGGGATGAACCTGGTGTGTCCTACGAGGAGGTACTCTATGAGGGGTACGGACCTGGAGGCGTTGCTTTAATGATCGATGTGTTAACAGATAATCGGAATAGAGCTGTGGGTGAAGTACGTCACGTTCTCTCGAAGCACGGTGGCAACCTGGGGGAATCTAACTGTGTTTCGTGGATGTTTTCGAAGAGGGGCTACATCGTTGTTGAAAAGAGTAGTGTTGATGAGGAAGCTCTAATGTCCGCAGTACTCAACGCAGGAGCTGAGGATCTTCGTGACGATGATTCTCATTGGGAGGTCATTACTCAACCTGAGACATTCACCGCTGTTCTTGAGGCGGTACAAGCGCTTGGTGTTAGCCCAACTGCTGCTGAGATTTCAATGTTGCCGCAGAGCTATGTCAAGCTGGAAGGCAAGACCGCACATCAGATGCTACGACTTATGGAGGTCCTCGAAGATCACGAAGATGTCCGTCATGTCTGGTCGAATTTTGATATCAATGAGCAAGAGATCGAGGCCTCACTGGCGTGAGAGTCTTCGGGATTGATCCAGGTTCGGATCGGACAGGGTACGGGTGCATCGTGAGCGATGGTACCAGGCACCGTCTAGTGGCTTGTGGTGTGGTGAGAGCGCAGGCCCGTGCAAATTTTCCAGAGAAGCTTTTGGCCATTCACCGTGGCCTAGCAGACCTTTTGTCCCAGTGTAAGCCAGAGTGTGTTGCGATTGAAGGTTTGTTTTACGCGCGAAATGCACGTAGTGCCCTTAAGCTCGGTCATGCTCGTGGTGTGGCTATTTTGGCCGCGTGTGAAGCCGGTCTTCCGATTAGTGAGTATGCGCCGACAGAAGTCAAGCGTGCTGTTGTAGGTTATGGTAGGGCGGATAAGAACCAAGTACAGCAGATGATCAAGCTTCTGCTTGGGCTTGATTCCGTGCCTTCTCCTGATGATGCTGCTGATGCGCTTGCGGTGGCCATCTGTCACACACATGCGGTTAGTCGTCCGTCCCTGGCTGATTCTTCTGAAGCTTCCGGTACAAGTTGGCGAAAATTTCGTCCGCCAGCGGGCTCTGGAGACGATCTATAGTCCTCACTATGGCGTTTGTAAAATTTTTACCAGTTGGGCTGGAGGATAATCAATTCGACGTTAGACGAAGGCAACTATTTTGATTTTTCTGTAAAGATTATTTCAATTGTCACAGAATTTTTCCACGGGTAGTAGTCGGGACAATCTGGTTGTCTGGGAGGAAATGTTTTAGTGATAGCTTTTTTACGTGGGAATTTACAAGAGAAGTCACCCAATCGTCTGGTCATCGACGTTAACGGTGTTGGTTACGAAGTGAATGTTCCTTTATCGACTTTCTATCATGCGCCAAGTCTTGGCGAAAATTTTTCTTTACGTGTACACACACACGTAAGGGAAGAAGCTATCTCATTATTCGGTTTCGCAACAGACCTAGAGATTCGTGTCTTTGAGAAGTTGATTAGTGTTAGTGGTATCGGTCCGAAACTTGCAATTTCTGTTCTATCAGGTATCGACGCCATGGAACTAGTCCAGGCCGTTAAAATTGGTGATACAGCACTGTTAACTCTGATTCCTGGTTGTGGAAAGAAGACCGCAGAACGGCTTGGTCTCGAACTAAAGGACCGATTGCCATCAGTACTTACTGAGGAACAAAAAGTTAAATCGGAGTCTTCGGAAGCACATCCGCTTCGTAGTGATCTTCTCTCGGCACTTTTGAATTTGGGCTATCATCGGTCCCTTGCCGAGAGAGCGATTGACTCTGTTCTTGATGTACGTAGTGGTTCATCGTTTGAGGAAATATTGAAGCAAACGCTCCACGAGCTCACTCAGTAGTTCAAGTTGATGTAGCGTTTTGATGGGCGTGAGAAAGAAAAAGTTAGTAGTAGTGGTTCCTATATGGCTGAAGAAAGAGTAGTTAGCGGAACGCGTCGGGAGGAGGATTCGCAGTATGAGGCAGGGCTTCGCCCAAGAAACTTAGACGAATATATTGGTCAAGATCGACTTCGTTCTAACCTTGAAGTGTCTATTACTGCGGCTCGGCAACGTGGTGAGTCGCTCGATCATGTTTTACTTTATGGGCCGCCAGGACTCGGAAAGACAACGTTAGCCTACGTAATTGGAAATGAATTAAATGTTTCGGTACGTGCCACAGCAGGTCCGATTCTTGACAAGCCTGGTGATCTTGCCGCTCTTCTTACGAATCTTAAGGATCGTGAGGTTTTATTTATTGACGAAGTTCATCGTATGCCTGCTGCGATTGAGGAGATCCTCTATCCTGCCATGGAGGACTATGAGCTTGATATTATGATTGGCCAGGGGCCAGGTGCCCGCTCAGTTAAAGTACCCTTGCAGAGGTTTACGCTTATCGGAGCCACCACGCGTGCTGGGCTTTTAACGTCTCCCCTTCGAGCTCGTTTCGGAATTGTCCATCGCCTTAATTTCTATACAGAAAAGGACCTACAGGAAATCATACGGCGTTCAGCGAATATTTTGAATGTTACGATTGATGACAGGGCCTCGTTGGAGCTTGCGCGTCGGTCTAGGGGGACTCCGCGAGTTGGAAATCGTTTGCTTCGCAGAGTTCGAGATTATGCTCAAGTTCGTGCTGAGGGGCATATTGACGAGGCTGTAGCTAAGGAAAGCCTTCGTTTACTTGAGGTGGACGAACATGGGTTTGATGAGATCGATCGGCGATTGCTTTTGACGATCATCGAGAAGTTCGATGGGGGGCCTGTGGGTGTTGGGAGCATTGCGGCTGCAATTAGTGAAGAAAAAGATGCGATTGAAGATATACATGAGCCTTTTCTCATTCAGGCAGGTTTTCTCGACCGAACGTCTCGTGGGCGCGTTGTGACTGCCCGTGCGTATGACTACTTCGGTCTTACAGCTCCTGAAAGGGATTCTCGATTGTGGTAAGGGAGTAACGATGATCCTGGATAGACATCCGCCTAACACGAAGATCCGACGGGTGAAGATTGCCAGTTTGGCTATTCATGTGCCGCCTAAGATCTTGACAAATGCAGATCTTGAGAAATTGGTAGATACGTCTGACGACTGGATTGTGCAGAGGACAGGTGTGAGGGAACGTCACATTGTTGAGCCAGGCGTGGCCACGTCTGACCTGGGTGCTGCTGCGGCTTCTGGGGCTTTACAGAGAGCTGGTTTGAGTCCTGAAGATATTGAGTTGATTATCGTTGGTACTACGACACCGGACATGATATTTCCTAGTACGGCTTGCATGATCCAGTCGAAGATTGGTGCTCTAAATGCTTGGGGATTCGATTTGGGCGCAGCCTGTTCAGGTTTCACCTATGCTTTAACGACTGCAGCCCAAATGATCGCTACTGGTGCGCATGAGCACGCGCTTGTTGTTGGTGCTGATGTGATGTCCAGCATTATCGATTATACAGATCGAACCACCTGTGTATTGTTTGGAGATGGTGCTGGCGCGGTGGTACTTAGTCCGGCTGGCGATGAAAACTTTGGTCTTATTGACTTCGCTCACGAGATCGATGGTAGTGGAGGTCCAGCCTTGTGTATGCCTGCGGGTGGCAGTCTTAATCCGGCGTCTCGAGAAACTGTTGATCGGCGGATGCATTACGTTCATCAAGATGGGAAAACAGTTTTCAGATTTGCGGTCAAAAAAACTGAAGAGATTTGTCGTCGTCTATTGAGACGAAATGGTCTCAAAACCGATGATGTGGACTTGTTCGTCTCACATCAAGCTAACAGGCGGATTATTATGTCCGCGACTGAGCGACTTGGAATTGAAAACTCAAAGGTTGTTATAAATATTGAGCGTTACGGTAATACGACGGCAGGGACGGTCCCGTTAGCATTGGCCGATGCTGTTTCTGAGGGACGCCTTAAGAAGGGTGACCTGGTGTTATTGGCGTCGGTTGGTGCTGGTTTTACTGTTGGTGCAGTCTTACTGCGCTGGGCTATCTAAACCTAGTTCGGAGAGGCGCTTTTGTCGGCGACCTCTGAAGTCTTTTTCCCGTAAGATGCTTGTTTCAGATTTTAATTTTGTGCTTCCTGAGGCACAGATTGCTCAGGTGCCAATTCCTGAGCGAACAGCCTCTCGTCTTCTCACTCTAGACCGTGTGACTGGCGGTATATGGGAGGGACACGTAGCTGATTTGCCAGCCATCCTTCGCCCTGGAGATGTGGTTGTTCTAAATAACACGCGTGTTTTTAGGGCTCGACTACTGGGACACCGAACGCCGTCTGGAGGAGCGGTGGAATGTTTACTTCTGGGTCATCTTGGGAACGATCACTGGGACGCACTACTCCATCCTGGACAAAAGCTTCGGGTTGGTGAACGTTGCCAATTTAGGGGTGGTGGATACGAGGTCTTTGCTGAGATCCTAGAACGCCATTTCCATGGTCGTCGAACAATTCGTCTTTGGAGATCAGACGGTGGTGATCTGGTTACTGCTCTTGATGCTATTGGTCAAGTTCCGCTCCCTCCCTACGTTAAGAGATTGGCCGATGAGGAGGATGCAGAGAGATATCAAACTGTGTATGCGCGACATCGGGGTTCGGTGGCCGCTCCGACTGCGGGCTTACATTTTTCTGAGGAACTGCTCGAAGAGCTCGTTCATCGAGGTATCGAACGGGTCGAGGTTACACTCCATGTTCAGTACGGCACGTTTAAACCTGTCCGTGTTGAGCGAGTCGAAGAGCATGCTATAGACACTGAACAGTTCGAAATTTCTAAAGTGGCTGCTCAGACGATCAATAGGGCGCTTATGGAGAAGAGAAGAGTAATCGCTGTCGGCACAACGACGACACGTGCTCTCGAAACGTCAGCATTGGACAGTAGTGGGAGAGTGTATTCAGGCTGTACTTCCACGGATCTTTATATTTATCCTGGCTTTAAATTCCAAGCTGTAGGGGCACTACTGACTAATTTTCACTTGCCTTGCTCTTCATTACTGATGCTGGCTTGTGCGTTTGGTGGTCAAAAGCGTGTATTGGAAGCGTATCGTCACGCTGTTGAACATGGATATCGATTCTACAGTTATGGTGATGCTATGTTGATTTTATGATTTATGTGCATGAAAGTTTTTACGGTCTCGATGCGATTTTGGTACTTGACTCAAGTAGTGCCTCCGCAGCAGAGTAACTTTAGTTGAGGTTTGTTAGTGCCGTTTTTATGAGGAGTGCGAGTGATTTTCTCCTACGAAGACTTTGATCTCAAACATGTCAAAACATATCCGTTGAAGACGCGTCGAGGTAAGGCGTCTGTTGATGCGTTTGCTACACCTTATCAAAAGGGTTCTGGCGTCAAGACGTTTATTGATTCGTTGCCAGATATTTTGGCGGCATCTGATTTTAAGTCGGTGGTTCAAACATTGCTTGATGTGCGTCGTGCCAAGCGCGGGATTTTGTGGGGTCTTGGGGCACATGTTATTAAGACGGGGCTCTCTCCAGTTCTAATCGATTTAATGGAACGAGGTTTCGTATCGGCTATCGCAACTAACGGTGCCGGTACTATCCATGACTTTGAGGTGGCGATCGCTGGCACGACGTCTGAGGAGGTCGATAAGGCTCTTGGTGTAGGTCAGTTTGGAATGTCTGAAGAGACCGGACGTCTTCTTAATTCTGCTATCAATGATGGCGTGGCGGAAGGCCTTGGAGTGGGGCAAGCTGTCGGGAAATTTATTGCTGAGCTACACCCACAGTATGAGCATTTGAGTATTGCCGCTGCCGCCCATCGTTTGGGTATTCCACTTACTGTACATATTGCTGTCGGTACCGATGTCATTCACATGCACCCGTCGGCTTCTGGGGCGTCTTTGGGTGAAGGTAGTTTTAAAGATTTTCGCTATATGGTTTCGAACGTTTCGAAGCTCGATCATGGAGTGTACTTAAATTGCGGCTCAGCTGTTGTGTTGCCTGAGGTGTTTTTGAAAGCTGTGGCACTTATTCGAAACCGGGGAAATTTACTCGAACGGTTGACGACTGTAAACCTTGACTTCGTTCGTGGCTATCGTCCACTGACAAACGTCGTAGTTCGTCCAACCGCTGAGGGTGGACATGGATATGCAATCACAGGACATCATGAGTTGATGATTCCTTTACTGGCCGCGGCGCTAATTGACAGTGAGTCGTGAGATACGGATCGCAAGAGAACAGACCGCTTGACCGGATGTTATAATGAGCTTTTACTTCCCGAGTCGTTTCTTGACGTAGGGGGCCCATCGTTTTTCGCCGGTGTAGCTCAGCTGGTTAGAGCACGCGGCTCAT
>CAZQMT010000002.1:27636-54002 GCA_964594555.1 uncultured Vicinamibacterales bacterium | reverse complement strand
CAACAGGTTACCTTAACTTGCACGGATGAGGGTTGTCGCATCTCTTCCACTGGTGATCTCTGAGGGTTTTTATCCCTCTCCACGAGTAAGTTTGAAGTCCTCTACGATCCGTCATGGAAACCCCTCGGCCTAACCATCGACGCAAAATTTCGCGGCCAACACTTGGGTCTGGAGACAATAATTAACGGAAGCTCTGCAAAGAGCCAACTTATTCAAGGCCAAGGAAGCGAAGAGAAGATCAACACAGTTTCCCTGGACGCTACTATCCTCCCAAATAATTTTTATGGGGCCTATGAGGCACTAGCTTTCAAGCTGACCAAATCTTCTGTGGGTGAACACCTCCCAATTTTTATCCCACCTCAAGGCCAGATCCAGATGAGCGTTAATAAAATCATTGAAGAGCGGATCCAGGTCGTGAACAGAACGATCAGTACACAGCACTATTCCGTAACATTCCGGAATCCTTTAGGCTTCCTCGATGCAGAAATCTGGTCAGACGAAGCAGGGCGATTAGTCAGGGTTAAACTACCCTCACTCGAAATTGTCCGATCAGACGTAGCATCAGTTGCTGCCAGGCGGGAACGAGTTACCAGGCAGGGTGACGAAAACATCAGAATTCCCGCACTTGGTTTTAGTCTTGCTGGAACCATCTCGACACCACAAGTGTCTTCTGAAAAGCACTTGCCTGCTATTGTCCTCGTCGGTGGAGCGGCGCCACTCGATCGCGATGAAACGATGAACGGCATCCCTATCTTTGGTCAACTTGCGAACGCTCTTGCGGACGCTGGTTTCTTGGTTGTTCGCTATGACAAACGTGGCATCGGCCAAAGTGGGGGACGTCCCGAAGGCGCTGGCCTAGGTGAGTACGCTTCGGACGTCCGTGCCGTTGTGGATTACCTCGAGGATCGCGAGGACGTTGATGATGATCGCATCGTGGTGCTCGGACACGGTGAAGGCGGGTGGATCGCATTGCAAGCAGCTTCTCGGACCAAAGATATCGAAGCAGTAATCTTAGCTAATGTGCCGGGGACCAACGGTGCAGCTCTAGTGCTCGAACAACAGCGCACATCCCTAGACCGCTTATCCCTCACCGAAGAAGAGAAACAGAACAAAATCAACCTCCAAGAAAAAATTCACGAAGCCGTGGTGTCAAAAGGAAGTTGGGAGGGGATCGACCCCGAACTCAGACAACAAGCCGAAACACCATGGTTTCGAAGCTTCCTTCGCTTTCAACCAAGTAAGGTGATCGAGCGCGTACGTCAAGCCATCCTCATTTTGCACGGCACGCGTGACAACAAAATCTCACCCGATCATGCTGATCAATTGTCAAAATTTGCTCGTGCACGCAAGCGCCGTGTTGCTGTTGATACTGTACGGATCAAAGGAATGAATCACTTCCTTGTAACAGCTAAAAACGATGACGACGGTGAAAACTTTGAGCCTATAAACATCGCTATAAATCAAGAATTTACTTCGTCTATCACGAAATGGCTAAACGACATTTGGTTACGGCCTGGCAACTAAATCGGAGCATAATCACAAATCAAGCTCGACATTATGATTTCCTAAAGTTTTATTTTCCTAAAATATGGAACCTCCGTAGGACCACATAAATATGTCCACCCGAGACGCAACAAATCTCAAAAAATTAAGTACTATGCATAAAGTGCCCTGCTGAAGATAGAATGATAGAGACAGAAATCGCACACATAGAGAAAGCCTGCGAGCGATAGCATGAAGATCGGAGTCCTTAGAGAGTCCTTCCCCCACGAGCGGCGTGTAGCCCTAGTTCCGTCATACCTTCCTTCACTGCTTGCAGCAAAGCTTGAAGTCGCAATTGAGCAAGATGCTGGCATCTCAGCCGGATTCACGGACCAGATGTACGTAGAAAAGGGCGCCGAAATCTTCCCCTCACGTTTGGAACTTCTCGGTGCCGCAGATGTTCTTCTCTACGTCAGATCTCCTGGAGCTAATCCTGATCACGGAAAAGCGGATCTTAACAGCTTTAAGCCCGGGCAAGTCATAGTCGGCTTGTCAGAACCATTCTCAGACTTAGGGGTAACACAAGCGCTCGCAGCTTGCGGCGTTACGAGTTTTGCAATGGAGCTGATACCACGTATCACCAGAGCGCAAAGCATGGACGCCCTATCATCGATGGCTACAATCGCTGGATACAAAGCCGTACTGCTCGCAGCCAGTGAACTTCCTCGTATGTTCCCAATGCTCATGACAGCAGCTGGAACAATCGCCCCAGCCAGGGTTTTCGTCGTCGGTGCTGGCGTGGCGGGGTTACAAGCCATTGCAACTGCCCGGCGACTTGGTGCTGTCGTACAAGCCTACGATCTTAGACCGGCAGTTAGGGAACAAGTAGAAAGTCTCGGTGCGAAATTCGTCGAACTGCCACTCGAAACGGATAACTCAGAAGACAAAGGCGGGTACGCAAAGGCCAAAGACGAAGCCTTCTATCAGCGTCAGCGTGACATGATGACCAAGGTTGTCCAGGCTAGTGACGTAGTGATTACGACAGCAGCAGTACCAGGCCGAAAAGCCCCACTTCTCGTAACCAACGAAATGGTCCAAACAATGCCACCAGGATCGGTCATTGTAGATCTAGCCGCTGAGCGAGGAGGCAACTGCGAGCTTACTTGTCCAGACGAAACGATTACTCAGCACGAAGTTAAGATTTTAGGCCCCTCGAATGTGCCATCCACTGTTCCGTACCACGCAAGTCAGATGTACGCTAAGAACATCACTTCTTTCCTTCTACACCTTATTGAAAACAGCCAACTCAAGATTAACCTTGAGGATGAAATTATCCGTGAGACCTTAGTCACTAAGGATGGCGAGATCTCCCATCCACGTATCCGAGAAACCCTTGGCCTTCGGGCTACAAACACCGAGAGTTCCTGATGGAAATTTTTGTCGAAGTGTCCACTGTCTTCGTTCTGGCTATGTTCGTTGGTTGGATGGTAATCACAAAAGTCCCGCCTCTGCTACACACTCCACTGATGTCAGGAACCAATGCAGTCTCGGGCATCACAATCATTGGTGCAATGATCGCAGTTGCCACTCCTGGTGAATTGAGCACGATCCTCGGATTCATTGGTATCGTCTTAGCTACCATCAACGTCGTAGGTGGATTTACTGTTACTCATCGCATGCTCGGAATGTTTAAGAAGAGGGATTAGTCTTTTGGACAGCGCGCTCATTAACCTCACTTATCTAGTTGTTGCAGTTCTTTTCATTCTCTGCTTCATCAAGCTCTCGCACCCACGAACAGCAGTGCGCGGAAATCTTCTTGGTGCAGCCGCCATGATACTGGCAGCTCTTATCACTCTCAGAAATCCAGCTGTTATTTCGTCTTTGAGTGATATTTGGCCTGTCTTAATAGGCGGCATCGTTCTTGGAGCAATAATCGGCGGAGCCCTCGCCTTAAAAGTCGAGATGACCGCGATGCCTCAAATGGTTGCTCTATTGAATGGCTTCGGTGGTGGGGCTTCGGTGCTTGTTGCGGGCGCAGCATTTATCGATTCAACCGATAGGGGACTACAGCTCACTGTCGCGACAACACTCTCTGGCGTAATCGGCGGAATCACGTTCTGGGGTAGTCTTGTCGCGTTCGACAAGCTGCAGGAGTGGCTGCTCCCTAGCAACCCCATTCACTTCCCCGGTCAGCAATTGCTTAATGGTTTTCTCGGACTAGTTGTACTCGCACTCGCAGCAACTGTCATCGTGGAGCCATCGGTCACATGGCCTTATTGGGCCTTGGTCGGGGTTGCGTCAGTACTGGGAATCCTTTTAACGATTCCAATCGGCGGTGCCGACATGCCCGTTGCGATCGCACTGCTCAACTCCTACTCGGGACTCGCCGGTGCAGCTACTGGCTTTGCACTTAATAATAACGCCCTAGTGATTGCTGGTTCTCTAGTCGGCGCTTCTGGAATCATCCTCTCACAAATCATGTGTCGCGCAATGAACCGATCCTTAGTCAATGTCTTGACTGGTGCAATCGGCTCTGGCAGTGAAAAATCTCAGGCGGACGAAGAAATATATGCCGGTAAAGTGAAATCGACGTCGGCTGAGGAAGTCGCGATGTTGTTTGATGCTGCTCGGCGAGTCGTGATCGTTCCAGGATATGGGCTCGCTGTGTCACAGGCGCAGCACGCCGTAAGGGATTTTGCTAATTTGCTTACAGCGCGGGGAATCGAAGTTGAATTCGCCATTCATCCGGTTGCTGGTCGGATGCCCGGTCACATGAATGTGTTGTTGGCCGAAGCCGACGTCCCCTATGACAGTCTTAAGGAAATGGATGAAGTCAACCCCACATTGTCACAGACAGACATCGCAATTGTGATCGGCGCCAACGACGTAGTGAACCCACTCGCGCGTACTGATCCAAGCAGTCCGATCGCGGGCATGCCGATCCTCGATGTTGATAAGGCAAGAACAGTGGTCGTAATCAAGAGAAGCTTGAGTCCAGGATTCGCTGGTATACCAAACCCCCTCTTTGCACTAGACAGAACCCTGATGCTATTCGCAGACGGCAAGAAGGCAGTGCTCGACCTAGTCTCTGCCGTCAAAGAAACAAACCACTAAAAACTCGTGGTTACTCAAGGAGGACCTCCTATGTGGTTACTATCGGCCTCCACGGAAGACAACCGAACGCGCACATTTCGAATTACTCCAGGTAGCACAAAAACACTCGGTCGGGGTCCAACTGTTGATTTCATTGTGGACTCTCCGCTCGTTTCGCGTCGACACTGCCAGCTATCTGCAGTTGGTCAGCTGCATTTAGAAATTGTCGATCTTAATAGCACGAACGGAACATTCGTCAACGACGAACGTGTTACCAAACAAGAACTTAAGGCCGGCGATCAGCTCAGGATAGGCAGACTCGAACTAACTGTGACGCGAGAATGATCGCATAACAATTCGGGTCGATAAGGCGTGCCTGAATACTCAACGATGATCAGACAAGAACGGGTTCGTAGCACGCTCATGGCCAATGGTAGTCTTGGGACCGTGACCGGGGAATATCTCAGTGTCATTGGGAAAGGCTAACAGCACTTGAGTGATCGACCTCATCAACGTGTTTAGCTCTCCACCAGGCAGGTCAGTTCGGCCAATTGAACCGGCGAAGAGTGTATCGCCTACGAATAATTTCGAGCTTTCGCTCCCAGCGAGATTAACCTGAAGACAAACCCCTCCGGGACAATGTCCGGGAGTGTGATGAACTCTGACTTCATAGTGACCAAACAACCACGGCCCAACATTCTGATAGAAAAAATCGACAGGCGGCAATAAATTCAGCTCGACGCCGAACACTCGTCCTTGCTCAACTGCCGATTCATATAAAAAGAGATCGTCTTGGTGTAACCCAATGGGAACCTTCAGAGCAGATTTTGCACGCTTGACGCCACTAATGTGATCAAGATGAGCATGGGTTAGGAATATATATTTAATCTCAAGATGTCGTTGTTCAACAAGCGCCAATAAATCACAGACTTCGTCACCAGGGTCGACAATGATTCCCTCATGTGTATTTTCACACCCTAGGACAAAACCATTCTTATAAAACGGGGCGACAGCACAACTCTCTAGGATCACAGCCAATCATAACCCGTCTATAAGCTTTAGTGTACTGGTCGTAATTGTTAACAAAAGTTAGTTCTTAGCGGCGTGGTTTTGAAGGCCGCAACTCAACCATGCTCGGAAGACTTCGTTGTTCATGGTCAAGTAAGTCAACAACCGCTTGTGCCACATCATCGGGTTTTAACTTCCAGCTCGTATCTCCATTCGTCGTTGTACCGGAGAAACCGGTGTCAACCGACCCAGGTGAAACACAACTGACACGGATGTTGTGGTTCCGTAATTCCTGCATAAGCACTTCGCTGAACGCATTCAGACCCGCCTTGGAAGCACAGTATGCAGAGCCCCCTGGAAATGGGTGTCTACCTGCGAGACTACTGATGTTAATAATCCAGCCACTTCCACGACGCCGTAAATGCGGTATCGCTGCTCTGCAACAATGAAACACGCCCTTTAGGTTGGTATCGATAATACGGTGCCAACTCGAAACCGGTTGTTCGGCTGCTTCCGAAAAACCTCCAATTCCAGCGTTGTTGATCAAAACATCTAATCCCCCAAACTTCTTAGCCACATCATCAACAAAACTTTGAACCTGGTCGGCCATACGAATGTCAATCACACTAGCTATGACTGGTCCTGAATCTTCCGGTGCCATCTGACGTAGTCGTTCAGAGGCCGAACTGAGATGAGCTTGGTTAAGACCAAAAATGGCCACACGACTACCCCTAGACACTAGGGCCTTAGCAATACAGAAGCCAATACCACGTGACCCACCGGAAACGATTGCAACAAGCCCCTTAAGTTGAGGTAACTTCGTCATAGCACTAGAATACTGTGTACGGATCCTAGCTGAACCATTTTCTTCTCCCTGAATCGAATGATGTCTATCGTAGCCGTCGTCGGAGCCGGTGAGCTAGGTGGGACCCTAGCTCACAAACTAGCAGTTCGCCAGAGATTTAGTGAAATCAGGTTAATCGATCCCACTGCATACGATTTAGCCTCTGGCAAGGCCCTCGACATCACACAAGCGAGTTCTCTTGATGGGTTCGACACAAGTGTTATCGCATCGGACACTCTAGAAGCAACGGTCGATGCTTCAGTTGTCGTCCTGGCGGATCTAGTTGGAAATTTAAACGTCAAAAACAAAAACGACAACTTGCTAGCAACTCTCAAACAGCTCTCACAACTCGTCTCCAAAAGTGTTATCGTCTGCCCAGACGATCCTACCGGCCTACTGATTGAATCAAGTGTACGTGATCTAGGAATACCCAAAGATCGAATTCTCGGCACAGCGCCTGGAGCACTCGTGTCGACACTACAGGCCCTGGTCGCGTTAGAAGCAGGCGGAAGCGCGACAGACGTCTCTGTTTCCGTGCTCGGTTTTCCACCAGATCACCTAATCGTCCAGTGGAACGAAATGACTCTAGGGGGACACAGAATCGAGGACATCCTCAGCCCCCTTCAGGTTGCCCGTCTTCGGAATCGAATACAAGCACTATGGCCACCAGGGCCCTACGCGCTCGCTTCGTCCTGTACACGAGTCTGTGAAGCGATCACAGACGGTTCTCGAAGGATTTTTTATTGCTTTGTATCCCTCGATGGTGAGTTCGGCGCGCGCGGTTCTGCTATATCAATGCCGGTGTATCTTGGAAAAAACGGTGTCGAGCGTATCCTTAAACCATCGCTCAGCGTAAATGAAAAAGTACAATTAGAGAACGCCTTGGAGCACAGAGCACCATTCTAAGTCGAGTCGAAGGCGTTTTTCTAAACCTAGCACATAGCCGCCACAAGCGGATACGGACCAAAGCTTCACAATAAACTAAACTGATCAGGTGTCAGCGGTTTCGTGTTTGGAAAACCTCAAGATAGAAGATGGCGCAACAACATTACTTCTTCGGCAGCAACGGCAAAGAAGAAACAAGCTCAACTCAGCCTGGAAGAAGCTGACGTGAAAAAACTTTCGCGAAGTGCCCTATCAACACCTCTTCAACTTCTTGCATGTCGACATTACATCTGAGCAAACGGGCGAGCGATGTCACTCCCCGGTCGGGAATGCCACAAGGGATAATCATATCGAAATAGCCAAGATCGGGATCGACATTAAGGGCAAACCCGTGGCTAGTAATCCACCGAGAGATTCTGACGCCAACCGCACCCAACTTTTCATCACCGCACCAAACACCTGTTAAACCTTTCACTCGCGTTGCGGTAATACCAAACGACGCTGCTGTACGAAGCATTACTTCTTCAAGATCTCGTACGTAACGATGTACATCTCGGCGATCTGGCTTTAAATCAACGATCGGATAACCTACCAACTGGCCAGGGCCATGGTAAGTTACATCACCCCCGCGACCAGCCTCGTGGAGCGTAACACCACTGGAGACAAGACGCGCGGATGAAGCTAAAACGTGAGCACGAGAATTCCTCGTATTCACGCCAAATGTCAGAACATGTGGATGTTGCAGTAGAAGCAAGAGGTCAGAAATACGGCCCTCCCGCCTAGCTTCAACAAACGACCGCTGGAGTTCCAGCGCTTCATCGTAGGCGATAAGCCCAAGACGCCGCGTTTCTAAAATTCGGCCAGCCGGGCTAGGTTGTAATGTGTCCAAATTCCTCGAGCAGGTTCCTAACATGAGACAGAAAATGATCGGCTATCGCGCCATCAATTAGACGATGGTCGAAACCAAGTGTTAGATAAGCACACGATCGAATCACAACAGCCTCATCAACAACAACTGGCCGCTTCTCTACAACACCTACATTAAGTATTGCCACCTGCGGTTGGTTAATGATCGGCGTGCCCAGCAACGTCCCGAAAACCCCAGAGTTGGTAATCGTGAACGTACCCCCTGTAACTTCTTTGGGTTCCAATTGCTTTGTGCGCGCGCGTGCTGCCAAACTTGAAATTGATTGACTTAACTCGAATAAGTTTTTCTCATCTGCATTCTTGATAACCGGAACAATAAGACCGTCTTCAAGCGCTACAGCGATTCCAAGATTGATGTCCTTCTTGTAAACAACACGATCTTCTTCAATTGAAGCATTTAGGATAGGCACAGAACGCAAAGCATCTACAACAGCCTTAACAACAAAAGCTAAATAAGTCGATTTAACACCCGCCGTCTCATACTCTTGAGCTAGTGACTGTTTTACATCTACTACCCGCGAGAAGTCCACCTCAATTACCGAATGCACATGTGCCGAGGTCTTTCGGCTTCGAATCATATGTTCAGCAACGGTACGCCTCATGATCGACATAGGCACGGCCTGAATAGTTTCCCCGGGGCCAAACTTCGGCATATAGGCAGTCGTGTCGACAGACACGTCTTTGAGGCCAGATTCGGCACGCCGAAGAACATCAAGATGCGCTAGAACATCCTGTTTCGTAACTCGGCCACCAGCACCAGAACCTTCAATTTCAGATGTTTTGATGCCGTGTTCCTTCACCATCCGTCGTACTAACGGAGACGAAACAGGGACATCTGCTACCATGCTGCCCTTGGAATCAAACTTTTCTGACAAGGCAGTTGATTGCTCAGGAATCGAAGTGTGAGAATCCGTCGACACTTCGTGGGCGGAACAGTTACTAGCCGTCTTTTTGTGATCTTCTCCAGCGTGTGTAATCACCGCCACAATCGTATCAACAGGCACTGTCTCGCCTTCTTTAGTTCTAATCTCGGCCACAACACCTTCCGCGGGGGCAGGAATCTCTGCATCGACTTTGTCGGTAGAAATTTCAAATAGAGGTTCATCTTTATTGACTGTCTCTCCAACTTTCTTAACCCAACGAACAATTGTCCCCTCCGCAATAGACTCACCCATCTTCGGCATTATTACGTCGGTTGGCATCTCGATATCTCCAGTACGATCAACTCAGATCAACGCTCAGGCAGTACAACGTTAAACTCACATATGAATCGCCGAGCCGTGAACCGCGTGCGCAGCCTCTCCAACAGCCTCTGCCATTGTGGGATGAGCATGAATAGTACGAATCAGTTCCTCAACGGTACTGTTAAGACGAAGAGCTACCGTCGCCTCAGCCACCAACTCAGTCGAACGCATTCCAATCATATGAACGCCAAGCAACTCATCGTGCTTCGTTTCAGAAACAATTTTCACGAAGCCCTCCTGTTCACCCGCCATCTTAGCCCGGCCAAGTACACCGAATGGGAAACTCCCGACCTTCACATCGTAACCACGATTTTCTGCTTCTTGTTCTGTTAAACCCACGCTCCCTATTTCAGGATCACAGTAGGTACAACCTGGGACTTGATCGTAGTTCAGGGGCTCAATCTCTAAACCTGCTATGCGCTCAGCAACAAGAATCCCCTCAGCTGACGACAAATGTGCCAATTGGGGGTGCCCTGGCTGGCCCAAGGTAATAACATCCCCAACTGCAGAAATACCATCTACGTTTGTCCTCAACTGGTCGTCCACTAGAATGTACCCAGATTCCAGCTTCAGGCCAACTTCCTCTGCGCCAAGACCGACAGTGACTGGGCCACGACCAGTTGCAACTAAAAGTAAGTCTGACTGGATTTTTTCCAATTGACCACCTGGAAGTTCAGCCTGAATTTCAACCCCTGCTGTGCTGGCAGTTGCTGTAATAACCTTCGTGCCGGTTAAGCATCGGATTCGTTGTTTTTTGAAGGACTTCTCCAATTCTGCGGATATAGCCTCGTCCTCAACAGGCACAAGTCTCGGCAACAGTTCAATAAGTGTTACCTCACTGCCGAATCGACTAAAGATCGAGGCAAATTCCACACCTACCGCTCCACTTCCCATAATCATCAGAGACTTGGGAATCTCGTGCAGCGCAATAGCCTCATCACTGGTAATGATCCGCTTGTGGTCAATCTTAATTCCAGGCACACTCCGGGGAGTCGATCCCGTAGCAACGATGATCTCTTTAGCCACGATCTGAAGTGTCTCGGTCCCGACCACCTCCACACAACCGTTACCCATCAACCGAGCACTTCCCTTAATCCACTCAACTTTGTTCTTCTTAAAAAGAAACTCAATACCTTTGGTTAATCCTTTGACAACCCGATTCTTACGTGACTGCACTTGTTCAATGTCGATACCTACGGTGTCTTGTCCAAAGGTGAGGCCCCATAACTTAGCATTCTGTGCAATTTTTAAGGCGTGTGCATGTTCGAGTAACGCCTTCGTGGGAATACATCCCCAATTTAGACACGTTCCTCCCAATGTGGGCGCTCTCTCAACCACCGCGACAGTCAGGCCAAGTTGTGCGGCACGAATGGCAGCTACATATCCGCCTGTACCTGCACCAATGACCACTAAGTCATACTCATTCGCCACGAAATATCCCTCCTTAAAAACAGGATTATGATCCGATTTCGACCTCACTGACGACACTGTCGCGAACCGGCGGACTAAAACTAATCACGTGGCTCGTGATTTGTTAGCCTTTCTTTAGAGAAACTGGCGGTACGAACACCGCACTTGGGGAGGGCAGAGGGGGCTGTAGACCATCTCGTCGCTGTAAATCTTTACTACTGCTTCACCACAAACGCACCCCAGGGCCTTGGGAGCCAGAAAAGCTCATGGCTCATCCTCGAGTGCCAAACCCCGGTAGGATCAACGAGTACCCCTTCCTAACCACAATGGCCAAGAGGGAACACGTACACACCAACGGGCGGCCACGGCGGGTGGATTCAAACAGTTCTTTCCCACCCGCCGGTTTACCCAGACCCAACTGCCAATACTAGCTAGGCAGTACGGAATCTTTTAGTTGCTTCGCGATTCTCGCCTTCACTACTGTCTTGGCTGGGATCTGGATAGTCTCACCAGTAGCTGGATTCCGACCCATGCGGGCCTTACGATTCTGAACAACCAGCTTTACCATCCCAGGCAACGTAAACTCACCCGAGCGTTTCAGCTCCTTCTCTGAAAGTGAGAGCAGCTCTTCAAAGATTGCTCTCGCCTGGGTTCGCTTAATATCAAAGCGTTCCGCGAAGTGAGAGAATAACTCGGATTTGCCCATTCTTCGGGCGGAGAGTTCAGCCATCGGCGGTCCCCCTGACTTGTGCGAGTTGAGTGTTCCCCGTACCGCCGCCACGCACAGACGGCTTGCACGGATTCCGAATGAAAACGCCGTATCCTAGCGCGCAGTCCCACCCGTGTCAATGGATGGATACATGTGAAGATACGCGATGCGGTGCTAGAATGCCAGACATGTCAGAATCACTTCTCGAGACTTTTCCCAATCCCCGCCCAGAGCGAGATTACGAAATTGCGGTTCGCTGCCCAGAATTTACCTCTGTCTGTCCAAAGACTGGACTACCAGATTTTGCAGAAATCAGGATTACCTACACTCCAGATAAGCATTGTTTAGAACTCAAAGCTCTTAAACTCTATCTGATTGAGTTTCGTAACCGTGGCATGTTCTACGAACACGTAACCAACAAGATTCTTGACGATCTGGTCGCCACTTGCCAGCCACGGCGAATGACTGTAGTCGGTGATTTCTCTGCTCGAGGTGGAATTACAACCCGTGTAACGGCTACTTACGAAAACCCGCTGGAAGATCGATCCAACTAAAAGGTGACTGGATGCCAACATCTCCTACAGTAGAACGACAAGGTCAAAAAATCGTGTGGGCCAAGCTGATCGACCATACACGTTGCATCGGTTGCCATGCCTGCACCACCGCTTGTAAGTCTGAAAACGATGTGCCCTTGTCAGTGACTCGTACCTACGTTAAGTACGTCGATGTGGGCGAATTTCCTCAGGCACGGCGGGCTTTCCAAGTTACTCGCTGCAACCAGTGCGAGGATGCACCTTGCGTTAACGCCTGTCCGACAGCGGCCATGTACACAAGACCCGATGGAATCGTTGATTTCAATAAGTCAGTTTGTATCGGATGTAAAGCATGTATCGCAGCGTGTCCCTACGATGCTATTTTCATCAATCCTGAGGACGAGGCAGCAGAAAAATGTAACTTCTGTGCACATCGGATTGACGTCGGACTCGAACCGGCCTGTGTTGTGGTATGTCCAACAGAGGCAATCTTGATTGGCGATCTGAACGATTCTTCCTCGGCTGTAGCACGCGCTGTAGCACGCGAACCCGTTACCGTTAGGCGCCCAGAAAAGGGGACGCGCCCAAAACTTTTCTATTCTGGTGCTCACCAAGCGACTCTCGATCCTCTCGCCGCTAAACGCCCGGAGGGGGATCTCTTCATGTGGAGCGAGCAGCAGGGAAAAGGCACACAGGAAGTCGTTTCTGGACACCCAGAACATGCGAATACCTCAGCAGCAGCTATGCTTTCATACGACGTCAGACACACAGCGCCTTGGGATTGGCGGGTGAGTCTCTACACCTGGACTAAGGGAATCGCCTCCGGCAGCTACCTGGTAGCGTTACTGTTAGTTCTTGCCGGCATCATGAGCCCAGACAGCCCTATTTGGCAATGGTCAGCACCAGTTTTGAGCGTAATTTTTCTCGCAGCCACTGGTGGGCTACTCCTCTGGGATCTCAGACATCCCGAACGCTTCCACCTGATCTTTACCAGGCCACAGTGGAACAGCTGGCTCGTAAAGGGGGCCTTCATTATCACGGGCTACGGATTAGTGCTAGGACTCCATGTTTTTACCAGTTTCTTCGAGTTACTGAATATGCAGCGATTGTTAATGTTTCTAGGTCTCCCGCTAGCAGTGTTGTCTGCGGTTTACACAGCGTACCTATTTGCTCAGGCTAAAGCACGAGATCTTTGGCAAAGTCCGTTGCTGCCAATTCAGCTGGTCATCCAAGCATTGTTAGCAGGAGCGGCCGCCCTAGCGCTCACTGCAGCATTCCTTGAACCGGATCTCGTAAATCCACTACTCAAGATCACTAGCGCCAGCTGTTTGATTCACTTACTCGTCATGTGGGGAGAGGTAACACTGGGACACGTCACAACGCACACCGAACTTGCTATTCGCGAGATGACCCGTGGTCGATTCAAGTCGTACTTTTGGTTTGGTGTCGCTGCATTAGCTCTTGGCATTTTAGCTCCGTGGGTGGGTCTATGGGTTGCACCAACGGTACTGGTGGGACTGGTAGCCTATGAGCATGCTTACGTACAGGAGGGACAGTCAATTCCTCTAGCGTGATATATAAAACATCTAAGGACTTTAGAGATAACTGTGATGAAACTAAGTTCACTCGGCAAGCGAGTTCGTGTAGCACGGCAGGAAACAGAAGCTCGCGGTGAGACTTTCTACGCTGGACCGAGTCGTATTCACTAGGCTGCCATTCAGCCGAAAGAGCGCAGGGATGACTGGACAGAACTCGACTCTCGCCGATGGCCTCAACGCGTCGAACGCCACTACACCCTTATACCCACCACATGCTTCAACTGCGAATCCGCATGCGGCCTTCTTGCATACGTCGATCAAGATAACGGTCAAATCCGAAAGTTCGAAGGCAATCCGGAGCACCCAGGTTCACGAGGTCGAAACTGTGCAAAAGGGCCCGCAACTAAAAATCAGGTTGCCGATCCGGATCGAATCCTTCATCCACTGAAACGGGACGGCGACCGAGGTTCAGGAAAATGGATTCAAGTTAGTTGGGACGAGGCACTGGACGATTTAGCAGGCCGTATTCGAACCGCTCTCGTCGAAAAGCGACCCAATGACGTCATGTACCATGTTGGACGACCAGGTGAGGATGGATTCACCGAACGTATCCTTGCAGCTTGGGGTGTCGACGGACACAACTCACACACCAACATCTGTTCCTCTGGAGCGAGAGCTGGCTATCAGTTATGGATGGGGATCGATCGACCAAGTCCAGACCATGAAAATGCGCGCGTTATTCTACTAATCAGTGCTCACCTCGAGGCCGGACACTTCTTCAACCCCCACGCACAACGTATCATCGAAGCAAAAACGGACGGGGCTAAGCTAATCGTCATGGATACTCGATTATCGAACACCGCAACCCATGCCGATCACTGGCTCGCTCCATATCCAGGTTCAGAAGCCGCGATTCTCTTAGCTATCGCCAACCACCTAATTCAACACAAACTTTACAACCGTGATTTTGTTCGACGTTGGTGGAACTGGCAGGAATATCTTGAGGCAGTTCACCCCGAGATGACACCGAACTTCGAAAATTTCGAACAGGTACTCAAGCAGCTCTACAATGAGCACACATTCGAAAACGCGGCCGAGGAATCAGGTGTACCAGCACACGTGATCAAGGAAGTTGCCGAGATTGTTGCTTCCGCCGACACCCAACTTGCCACACACACTTGGCGAAGTGCCAGCGCCGGCAACAAGGGCGGCTGGCAAGTAGCTCGAACGCTCTTCCTCCTAAACGCGTTAATGGGAGCGATCGCAACTAAAGGCGGTACTTACCCAAACACCTGGAACAAGTTTGTCGCAAAGCCCATGTACCTACCCCCCCATCCACCGATGTGGAATGAACTGACATGGCCAACAGAGTACCCGCTAGCGGTAAACGAGATGTCGTTCTTACTCCCTCACCTGCTCAAGGAAAATCGTGGGAAAATAGACGTCTACTTTACACGGGTTTACAATCCAGTCTGGACTAATCCTAACGGTTTCAGTTGGATCGAATCCCTGACTAACCCTGACCTGATCGGGCTTCACGCAGCCCTAACACCCACATGGAACGAAACCGCGTACTTTGCCGACTACGTACTTCCGATGGGTCTCGCCTCAGAACGTCACGATATCCACTCTTACGAAACCCACGATGCCCAATGGATCGGCTTTCGACAACCTGTCCTTCGAGCATTCCGTGAGAAACAAGGTCAAAAAGTCGTCGATACTCGCGAAGTCAACCCAGGTGAAGTTTGGGAAGAGAACGAGTTCTGGATTGAGCTTACGTGGAGAATCGATCCGGATGGTAGTCTCGGGATTCGACGCTTTGTCGAATCCAAAAAGAAGCCTGGCACGAAGCTTGGGCTCGACGAGTACTACGGTTTCATATTTGAAAATTCTGTGCCAGGGTTGCCGGATCGTGCAGCATCAGAATCGTTAACTCCCCTCGAGTTTATGCGCGCGCGCGGAGCATTTGAAATTCGTAAGAACGTAGGACAGGTCCACGAAGAGATCGTCGAAGATACTGAACTCGAAGACGTCCGAGAAAGCCCATCTGGGCGTATCTATTCAGCCTCACCGAAACCACCCTCACCGAATATCGTCCCAACTGCGACCCCTGAACCCGATGCTGAGGGTCGACGAGCTGTTGGTGTGAGGATCGATGGCATAATCCGTCGAGGTTTCCCAACACCTAGTGGTAAATTAGAATTCTATTCACCAACTCTAGTGGAATGGGGCTGGGATGAAGTCGCCATTCCTACTTACATCAAAAGTCACATCCACCCAGACAATCTTGGGGAAGGAGAACTACCACTTATTTCAACCTTCCGGCTCCCGGTTCAGATCCACACGCGAAGCGGTAATTCGAAGTGGCTCGACGAAATTGCCCACACAAATCCTCTATGGGTTCATCCAACAGACGCTGTTAAGTTCGATATACATACGGGTGACTTGGTTTCGGTTCAAACAGAGATCGGCTACTTCATCGTCAAAGCATGGGTGACTGAAGGGATCCGGCCTGGGGTCGTAGCCTGTAGTCATCACATGGGTCGATGGAAACCAATGGAACAGGCTTCTGGACAGCGCCAGTTAATGTCAACAGTCAAATTTGACCATAGAGGATCAAATTGGGAAATGGAACGGAAGGGTGGCGTACAGCCGTTCGAGTCGAGTGATCCTGATACAAAGCGCCTGTGGTGGACCGACGTTGGTGTACATCAGAATCTCACCTTTCCAGTACATCCGGACCCAGTATCTGGCATGCACTGCTGGCACCAAGCCGTAAAAATTCAGAAGGCAAAGACATCAGCTCAGTACGGGGAAATCGTGGTTGATACCGACAAGGCTCACCAGATATTTAAAAGTTGGTTGGAAACTACGCGCCCGGCAGATCTCTACAGTCCCGACGGTACGCGGCGCCCCTATTGGTTGCTTCGACCGCTCAAGCCGGCCAAAAAAGTTTACAAGTTGCCGGCTAAAAAAAGCTCGAAGGACCGGAGGTCACAGGCTGGAAACTCAAGAAAAAATTAGGAACAGATGCGAGCTTCTTCGATCTCTGGCTAGGCTGGCCGAGCCTCCAGGTTCTGATTGCAAGTGCCTTGCAGAGATACTTGAACTTGGCGCTTCACCTAAAGCTTCAGAACACACCGAACTATTTGTCCACCAACTTTACCCCTACGCATCCATCTACCTCGGCACCGAGGGCCAGCTGGGCGGAGAGGCTCGAGATCGCATAGCAGGACTGTGGCGTATCTTAGGACAATCCTCACCGACAGAACCAGATCATCTAACTACTCTGCTCGCCCTGTATGCACACCTGATCGAACTAGAAACGAATGAACCCAATGCTTCCAAGCGTGGTGGTATCAATCAGGTCCGAGCCGTCCTACTGAGGGAACATCTGCTGATATGGCTACCAGCTTACCTCCACAAACTATCCCAACTTGCACCCCGGCCATATCACCGCTGGTCGGTACTGCTGTGCGAAACACTTTCTGAAGAGGCCCGTCTACTTCCACCACCCCCAGTGCTGCCTTCACACTTCCATGAGGTACCACCACTGTCCGATCCTCGTGAAGTAGACCTTAAAAATTTTCTGTCGTCCTTACTCACGCCAGTGCGAAGCGGCCTAATTCTGACACGAGCCGACCTCAGTCGTGCTGCACAGGACTTACAACTCGGATTAAGACTTGGCGAACGTCACTTCATCCTAAGAACACTTATAGAACAAAACGCCGCCGATATGCTCGCATGGCTCACCAACGAGGCTATGACGTGGACCACCACACACAAGAACTCGTGGTGTGGCGGGAGTTCAAATAGGTTCTGGGCAGAACGCACACAGTCAGCTGTAAACTTGCTAGACGAACTTTGTAAAGAAGCCTCTAAGCTTTCGTCACCTCTTCACTCTTAATCACTTTATATTGAGACTTTCAGGTAGACTGACTAGAGACTCGAGTTACTTAATAATTTTCCACTCTTGGAACATCAGGCAATCCTGGTCAAAGCTTAACTGCAGCATCATGCCAGACAAACCCGCTCAAACCCTTCCTACACCAGCTCGCATAAACCATGGATCAGCCCAATCAGTCATAAAACAATGGGGTAGACCCATTCTACCCCTAATAGCAGCCTGTGCTGGAGCGGTCGCCATTGGTACAGTCCACTCCTTTAATGCTGGATTGTTAATCTGCCTCGGGTTTGTGGGGGGTTTCATGGCCGGCTTGATCGGGATCGGTGGCGGAATCATCATGATTCCCTTGTTGTTGTATATTCCCCCAATTTTTGGAATGAGACCCGATGGAATCCACGGAGTCGCCGGTGTAACGATGATCCAAGTAAGCGTGGCTGGATTCATCGGGATGTTGGTACACCGAAGAACAGGTTACGTCGAAACAAGACTCGTTATGGCGCTGGGCATAACCATGATGATCACATCTCTCGCTGGAGCTGTCTTATCAAGATTTGTGAGTCCAAATATCCTAACCGGTGTCTTTGCCTCTCTCGCAACAGGCGCTGGTGTGATAATGCTAGCTGGAGGCCCTTCACGGGTCACACCGAATGCCGGAACATTACTATCTTTCAATCATTGGATCGCCGCGGCTCTCGGTGCAGCTGTTGGTCTACTTGTCGGCATGGCTGGGGCTGGGGGAGGATTCTTACTCGTTCCTATTATGATTTACGTTCTCAAAGTTCCCATACGTCTAGCTATTGGGACATCACTTGCTATCGTCGCTATGAGTGGTTTTGCAGGTTCTATCGGTAAAATGATCACCGGCCAAGTCGACTGGTATTTGGCCCTTGCTCTAGTCTGTGGCGCACTGCCAGGTGCACAACTTGGATCAACAGTCAGCGCCAGAATTAGAACTGATTTTCTTGCTCTTGTTCTGGGAGTAGTAATGACATTCGTTGCCATACACGCTTGGTGGAAAATACTGACAAACTAGGTGTAATGACACAACCGCTTAGGACGAGTCCTCAACCGACACTAACGGTACTGCTCACTTTCTTTTCGCCAATACCAATAAAAGGGAATACCTAGTAGTACCAGACCGAGTCCTGCAATCGACTCAGCAGGTCGTTCTATAAGCGTGTTGTACACCAAGGCTCCACATCCAATGACAAAAATAGCCGGTACCACTGGATATCCCCATGTACGATATGGACGCGGCACATCTGGCTTGCTCCAACGAAGTTTAAAGATCGCTAATCCTCCGGCTACAAAAAATAGGACCGATGCGAACATAACGTACGTAAAAAGTTGCTCGTAAGTCCCGGTCAACGTCAGGAGTGCTGACCAGCCACAGGTGATCAAGATCGCCACATGGGGAGTACGATAAACGGGATGTACGCGTGACGCTACCCGGAAGAACATTCCATCGGCTGCCATGGCATAACAGATGCGTGACATACCGATAACTGCTGCCGCATTGCACCCAAAAGTCGATACCGCAACCGTAGACGCCACCAAACTTCCGGCACCAGCACCAGCTAGTTCACTCACAGCTTTCTCTGCAATTCGTTCCACACCTTGCATTTCTGAGATCGACAAGGAGTAGAAATAAGCTACGTTAACCACCACGTAGATCAACATCAACCCGAAAGTGCCAATAATTAAAGCACGCGGTAACGTTTGAGACGGATTTTTGATCTCGCCGGACACAAACGCTACGTAGTACCACCCTTCATACGCCCACATGACTGCAACCATGGCCAAACCGAAAGCCGCTGCGGTTCTTGGTATGTCAGGCGGCATAATAGGCGTGAACACCGGTTCGACACGCTGCACCGCGAACGCTAGTAACGGAAGTCCCATAAGCGCAGCGACTTTGAGAATTGTTAACATGGCCTGGAGAGCATTCCCGGATCGAACACCAACATAGTTAATGATTCCCAAAATAATGATCGACGCCGAACCAACCAGCTGTCCGGCTTTAATCGAAAGCACCCCTCCTGGTACAGTGATACGTGCGATCTCATTTTGCATAGAGAGTGCCGGAAAGAAAAAACTGAAGTACTCAGCGAAACCAACGGCGACTGCTGCGACACTACCTGTTATGACAACCAGCAAGCTGGCCCACCCGAAGAGAAAACCTGTAAGCGGACCATAAGCCTCACTTAGGAATACGTAGAGGCCTCCCGAGCGTGGGTACATGGAACCCATCTCTGCGTAAGTCAACCCGCCGGTTAGAACAAGCAACCCACCAGCCACCCACGCCGTCAGCAACAATGTGACGGACGGCAGATAAGCTGCCATTACACCAGTAGTTAGGAAAATTCCAGAACCAACAACAGCACCTAGGACCATAAGAACGGCACTATTAAGGCCAATAGCACGTACAAGACCTTCATCAGCACCTTTTTGTGCTTTAGGAGATGGTGGGGGAGTCACTAATCCCGGACCAACCGAGCTGAGTTGCTGTGGATACGTTTTCACTTCACCAAGAAAACCGATTCTCTTCTTGTGGGTAAGACATACTGGCCAGGTGTTTCAGATCGAACCTTCCGCATGCTAACCACTATGGATTCTGGGAGTCGAATTCTCGGACTTTCGGGTTCAACCAGTTATTAAACCAAAACAAAATACCACCAATGGCCAAACCGGTAAGACCCCCGAGTACCTGCGCTCGGGAAGCTCCCATCACAATCGAGACCGAGACGAGAATTGCAAGAACTGGCACAGTCACACCAAATGGCGTTACGAATGCGGCCGGTTTCACTTTTCCAGTGAACTGAGTTCTCCTAAGCATGAGAGTCGCTGCGCAAACACCCGTATAGGTGATTAAACGAGCTACTGCACTCGCGGCAGCTAGAACCACAAAGGACCCTGACAACGCCAACACCAATGACACTCCAGTCGTAATAATCACTGCATTGGCCGGTGTCCGAAATTTTTTATGGATACTCCCAAATCGCTGGGGTAGTTCTCCTTTTTCCGCAAGAGCGAAAAGCATCCGTGAACCTGCAAGGACATGACCTGCATTGTTGCCAGTCATAGAGATCACCGAACCAACACCAATCATTAAGGCCCCCAAAGACCCCATAGTGACTAGTGAAGCATCTGCTAGTGGAGTCTTAGAATTTGCAAGGTCTGGCAAAAGACTCATGGTAACAATTTGACCCATCGTCATAACAGCAGTAACAATGAAAATGGTCATAACTAGCGCAAAAGGCATGTGCGTCCTTGGCTCTTTAGCTTCTCCAGCTGGCACTGGAATCACATCATAACCACCAAAAACGAACATCAAGAGCAGCGCAGCAGTAGAAACCTCCGTAGTCGACACTTCTGGTAGCGAGGCAAGACTTCCAAGATCAATAAAGAAAATTCCCACAGCAATAAACACAAACAGCGGTACAAGTTTCCCAAAAGTTAAAGCGTTCACGCCCCACGATGTTTGCCGGATTCCTCGCACATTGACAACGGCAAGAAAAACCATGACCGAAACGATCACCATGACTCGCCCCAGGCCAGAGGTGGCTCCCTGCCAATAGAAGCCGACTGCTAACGCAATCCCATTGATAACCGAGGCATAGCTTGTTACTCTCGTAACCCACTGCATCCAGCCAACCTCAAATCCAATGAAACGTCCGAACGCAGCCCTCGTGTAGAGGTATGGGCCTCCTGTGTCTTCGAACCGACTCGCAACCTCGGCGAAGCAAAGTGCTACAAGGAGTGAAGCAAGTCCCGTTAAAATAAAAGCAAGTGGACTCCAGTTGCCAATCTGCGCTGCAACCGTTGACGGCATCAAAAAGATCGCGCTTCCGATAACCTGATTGATTCCGATAGCCGTAAGATCCCAACGCCCGAGAGCGCGATGCAAAGTCACACTGGATCGATTTAAATCTATCATGTCAGAAAGTTGTATCAGCCCCTCGGGTTCCACGCAAGAATATCAGTCATTGAGAGCTCAAGTGAACTTCACAAAAAACATCTAATTCAGTTGGGCATGTGGGCTGTTTCGGGTAATGATAAAGTCTTTCGTCTTAGCAACAGGAAGGCTTAAACCTCCTTGTCGAGACGTCCCAGAATACTCTTTTATGCCAAAAGCGCCAGTATTTATGCTGCAGATCGCAAAAACTAGAGGAACGCACACCAGAAAGATTCTTCCGGTCGATTATGAAAATATTGCTTAGTACAAACGAAGATTCGGTTAGGCACCAATTTTTTCATCTGGTTATTCCACGTAGCTTGTTACTCACTATGTGCGTGTTATTAAACACAACCGCGCCAGCATTCGCGCAAGAAACACCTTCCCCTCTCTTCCGCGGTGGTATCGAGGTTGTCGCTGTCGACGTAACGGTCGTTGATGACAACGGAGTCCCAGTGAAGGATCTATCGGCAGATGATTTCATTTTAGAGGTTGAAGATGAACCTCGTCATATCGTCTCAGCCGAATACATGTCACACCTGCCAACTCCTGAAGCCGAGCTCCTCGGACCGCCTCCCAGTCATTTCAGCTCGAACGAAGATCTAGGACCGGGTCGCCTGATTATGCTCGTAATTGACCAAGGAAACATTCATCGAGGCAACGGCCGTGCTGCAATTAAAGCAGGTAAAGAGTTCCTCGATTCGTTGACTCGTGGTGACCGCGTTGGTCTAGCAGTTATCCCTGCTCCCGGAGAAAATATCCCCTTCACGACTGACCATGAAGCAGTGAAGGAGGCTTTAGATCATGTCGTCGGAGCCCATAGCCCAAATATCGGCCGCTATGTAATGGGTATCAGCGAAGCTGTGGCGGTTGAACGCAATGATTTCATTACCTGGGACCGTGCTGTAGCACGAGAGTGTAGTGCTGAGGTCGGAAGTTTCGGTGTCGACGGTTCCTGCTCAGAATTCATGGAACTCGAAGCTCGATCACGACTACAGGCCAATCGCCAACGTGTCGCCCACTCGCTATCACAGCTACAAGCACTTATGCGTGGACTCGGCAGAATCGATGGTCCTAAAACGCTTGTCTACATTTCAGAAGGTCTGTTGTTGGACTTTGATCTCCACCAAATGAGCTGGTTGCCAGAAGTTGCAGCAATGTCACACATCACACTCTACGCAATCCATCTCGACCGATCTTTCCTTGAGTCGATCAACGCACGCATGACCTCAGTGCTAATGGAAGACAGCTATCTTGAAAGACAGGGCTTGGAAACACTTGCCGGCCTCGCGCGCGGAGCGGTGTTTAGAACTAGCGGCACACCATACGGTCCTTTTCGTCGCATAGCCGAAGAACTTTCTGGTGACTACCTCCTAAGTTTCGAACCTGAGGTTTCCGATCGCGAAGCCGGACCTCATAGCATCTCCGTGCAAGTAAAACGCCCGGGCGTAACCGTACGTGCTCGGCCAGAATTCAGAATCGACTCGCCCACAAGGGCTTCAACAGCTAATACAACAGAAGAGTTACTCTCAGAGATCCTTCGCTCCCCTTTTCCTGTAACCGAACTACCGATTCGTACAACCTCGTACACGATTTTGGATCAGGCATCCTCACTCTTAAAGCTAATCGTCGTTTGTGAGATCGGCTCAAATGTTTCCAAACCAGAGGAACTCGCTGTACAAACGGTCCTGTTGAACAGTACCGGTCGCATGGCTGGAAGTTCGTTCACTCGTGTTACCGCAGTACCGCTCAACCCATGGCGACCATCACGTCTTCAGTACACCATGGCATTTCTTGTCGAGCCCGGTAGATATTTGCTGCGCTTCGCCGTTATTGATGACGAGGGCCGCCGGGGCAGCGTCGATCATCAAATAGACGCCAAACTGACCCATACCCAAAACTTGCGACTGGGTGATCTTATGCTGGCTGAAGTTTCTGATGATCCCAACGGTGCATTCAGACCCCGCATCGATATGGACACGGAAACCGAAACCATCGCAACCTACCTTGAGCTCTATCCTGATGATCCTAATTTGTTGATCGACGCTGACATCTCAGTGGAAATCCTACCCAGCCAAGAGGAAGAACCCCGCCTCATCTTCGATCAACCGGCTAACTTGCGAGACACAGATGACAGTCACCGCTTTACTGCCGATGCGATAGTCCCTGTGAGTCTTTTGGCACCGGGTAGCTATATTGCACGAGCCATTATCAGAATTACCGGTGAGGATATTGGTTATGTCGAACGTCCATTTCGAATAGTCGCGCAGGACCCAACTAGACTTGTAACGGCTATTGAGCAGACAGAATCTTTAGCTGGTCCAGAATTTGACATCCTAATCAGCACTCTCGATTTAGCGAGCGTCCTTGAAACCTCTGTTGTAGAGGGATTCCTTGAAAGCATTAGTTCCATTCAGGCAACACCACCAACTTTACCAACACTTATTGCTATGGAACACGCAAGTCGAGGCCGCTTCGATGAAATCTTGGTCGATGACTCCCCTAAGGAAGACAGCCTTATAAGTGCCTTCCTTAAGGGCCTCGTACATCTTAACCGGAACGAACTCTCTCAAGCTGCCAGACAATTCAGAGCGATAACGCTTGAATCTTCCGAATCCTATCCTGCCTTGTTCTATCTGGGGGTTTGTTATGCAGCAGGGGGACGCGAACCCGATGCGATCGGTGCGTGGCATACAGCACTCATTGCTACAACCCAATTCCCAATCGTCTATCAAGTTTTGGCCGACTCCCTTATTCGTCTTAAGGATGCGAAACAAGCAACGGTTGTCCTTGAGGAAGCACTAGAAATTTGGCCGGAAAACGCGCAGTTCACGTGGCGCTTAGCATGGGCTCAAGCGAGAACTGGTCAAAAAATCAAGGCTTTTAAAATGCTAGTCCAGCATCTTGATCAACAACCAAACGACATAGAGTCTTTGTTACTAGCGCTTAGGCTCCTCTATGAATCACACGAACAAGAACTAACACTTACAAACCCAGAAGCCGATCGTGAGCATCTTTACCGTTACGCAGAAGCTTACCGCGCAGCAAACGGGCGGCAGGGGCACCTTGTACAAGAATGGGTGAACCTTATTTCAGCGACCCACCAATAACGGAGCATTCGATCAACCCCACAAGGTTACATAAACCCACATTTTGACTTACAGTAGTAAAGTGCTTCTCGAAAACTTACGCACGCCCAAGGTCCTGATTGAACAGTCAAGAGTGATTGCAAACATCGATCGGCTCCAAGCTGCAGTCACAGCAAAAGGCTTAAGACTTCGTCCGCACGCCAAAACGCATAAAAGCACGCGCGTGGCTCGTTGGCAACTCGATCGTGGCGCAGTTGGAATTTGCTGCGCAAAACTTGATGAAGCAAAGATTTTCGCTGAAAATGGCGTCGAGAATATTCGCCTACCCTACCCCCTAAATCCTTCAAATGCGCCTTTGTTGCTCACCTTACAAGATCAATCTAGGATTTCGTTCATTGTCGATCACCTTGGTGTCGCACAACAATGGTCTGAGTTGATGCAACGCCACCGTCGGATCGCCGAGGTGCTGATCAAAGTAGATGTTGGATTCCATCGTTGCGGCATCGACCCAAACGCTCCTGGAGTTTTCGATTTCATTAGGTCTGTCAATGATCTTCCTGGACTTAAATTATCGGGCCTTCTAAGCCACGCCGGCCATGGATACAACGCAAAATCCGAACTAGAAATGGAATCTATTGCTCGTGAAGAAAGCCGCATCCTTAACTCGCTCGCTAAAATCTCTCGCTCAAATGGGATCACGATCTCCGAAATCAGTGTAGGAGCAACACCCACCCTCCGGTATAGCCTCAACGAAGAAGGCATTACCGAACTCCGTCCTGGAAATTATGTTTATTGTGACCGAACTCAGGTTGGTCTAGGCTCAGCCTCACTCAACGACTGCGCACTTACGGTTCTTGCCACAGTTGTCAGCAAGCCTAGCGAAAATAGAATTATCTTGGATTGTGGTAGTAAAACACTAAGTTCGGATACTGCTCGTGGCATGGAAGACTCTAAAGGCCATGGGCTGGTTTTTACCGACCTTGTTGGAACTAAACCTAACTATTCATGGATCGTAGAACGATTGTCTGAGGAGCACGCAGTCGTACAATTGGAATCCAAATCAACAAAACTAGAGCCCGGTGATAAAGTTCGGGTTGTCCCAAACCACTCGTGCGTAGTCTCCAACCTAGTCAATGAGGTTTATCTTGTGGACGGTGAAAAAGTCGTTGACACGATGCAAGTGGAAGCACGTGGAACAATTTCGTGAAGCATGGCAACCCTCATAAACTCAAATGTCACATTTGCTTGTTAAGCATTCTTCCAAGACATTACAAGTTTTTCAGAGACGCCCTAAGAGCTTTTTGCTAGAAGCTTTGTCGCAAGCGTAATGTAGCCATCAACCGCATCCTTCAGATGACTAATTTTGACGTGCTCATTAGCACTGTGAGCAACCTTTATCGAACCCGGTCCATATAGAAGCGGTTTGCCCCATTGATCTAAAAACGGCAGATCGGTTGTGTAAGGAAAGACAGCTGTCTCGAAACCTTCTACCTCGTGCATGCGCACCGGCGGCATTTCAAGTAGCTCTTCGATCTCAATAAGCGGCGTAAGGCTACGTAAGACCTGCCTTAATTCTTCAGCATCACCGACAGTGCGAAATAGTATTTCCGCTTCCGCTTCGGGTGGTACAACATTCGGTGCTACACCACCCGAGATTAATCCAACGTTGTAATGAGTTCTCCCCAATAATTGATTCTCTGGCAATCGAAGCTTTCGGAGGGCAGCTAGTGCTTCAAGAAGTT
>CAZQMT010000002.1:18481-27626 GCA_964594555.1 uncultured Vicinamibacterales bacterium | reverse complement strand
ATAGCTGATACTCCCGCCAGTTGATACGAAGTGTGTGAAGCGCGTCCGTGTGCTTTCAGGCGCAACCTGATTACACCCCGTGTGGCAAGCCCCAGTCGACCATCGGTCGGTTCACCATTCACTAAATATTCTGATTCCTGGGCAAGTTGATTTGCTGCTTTAGCACCATCACTACCCCGTTCTTCACCAACAACAAAAAGCAGCCCAACTCGATTTTCACCAGCTACTCGTAGCCGTTCCGCGGCAGCCAACTGTGCCGCCAGAATACCTTTAGCGTCACAGGCTCCTCGTCCATACAACATGCCATTTTCTTCACGGCTAGGAAAAAACGGCGGTACACAATCAAAATGTGTCGATAAGACGACTCGACTTGGGCCGTTACAAGCAAAGACATTGAAACGGGATGCCTGGACCTTCTGCTGCTGAACCGACCATCCTCGTGACTCTAAAAACGTCACCAATTGCCGTCCGACTTCGGCCTCTTGACCCGTGGTTGAATCAATGTCAATGAGACTACGTGCGAAAGCGATAACGTCTATCGGATCCACGCCTCAAGCTCCGTTCGGGCATCCGTACGTTCATCTCGGTACTTGACGATAACCGGAGTATAGAGAGAGACGCCCCAATCTTGTCCTTTTCCAACAGTCACCAGGCGTGATCCAGGAACAACCACGGCGCCCCTAGGTACAATCAACGGCATCTCGGCATTAGGTTTGATGACACGCCCATTAGGCAGATCATAAACCGGTGTCGACCCAGTTAATATAGTCCCAGCAGCAAGAACAGCATTCGCTTGGATAACTGCCCCCTCATAAATACCAGTGTTACCCCCAATCAGTACACCGTCCTCAACTATGACCGGAAGTGATCCAATAGGTTCGAGTACTCCACCAATTTGTGCACCAGCACTTACATGAACTCTCTCACCAATTTGTGCACAAGAACCAACGAGGGCATGCGAATCAATTAATGAGCCTGAACCAATGTAGGCACCAATATTGACGTACATCGGTGGCATACAGATAACGCCAGGTGCTACATATGCTCCTGCTCGAATGGTAGACCCACCAGGCACAAGGCGTACACCAGAAGTGACATCAAGTCTTTTGACAGGAAGAGTGTCCTTGTCATAGAAAGGCAGACGATCGCGATTAACCGAAGCATCCACGATCTCCCCGACACGAAAACCTACGAGAATACCCTGCTTCACCCAGGTATTGACACGCCAACCAGTCGGAGACTCTGCATCTGGTTCAGCTGCACGCACTCGACCAGAATCAAGTTCTTGCCGAAAGGACATGAAAACATGGCGGGCCTCTTCACGGTTAACTTGATCCCCTTCGTCAAAGAGTCGGCTAACTTTACTGGCAAGTTCACTGGCTGGTGTCATCATCTCTCGTAAGTCAAATGGTTTAACGTGCAGATTCATCCAACAGATCCATGTCTTTCAGAACTTGTTCGATGCGTTCGCATGATTCCTGACGCGGTGGGACCATCGGAAGACGGTAGATTTCCTCTACAAGACCCATTCGCGCCATCGCTGCCTTTACCGGTATGGGGTTAGTCTCAACGAAATTAACGAGCATGAGTGGCAATAGGAGCATGTGAAGCTCTCGGGCTCGGCCAAGATCTCCTGCTTCAACCGCTTCCACTAATTGAACCATCTCTCTTGGTGTTTCGTTAGAAACCACAGAAATAATGCCTCGGCCCCCAACGGCCAGAACCGGAAGTGTAAGAGCATCATCACCAGAAAGAACGATGAAATCCTCAGGTGCAATTCGGCAAATTTCACATATTTGCGCTATGTCACCTGATGCTTCTTTCACACCAACGATGTTCGAGATCTCAGCAAGGCGCATAAGGGTAGCCACATCAATGTGGCAACCTGTCCGTCCAGGCACGTTATACAAAATGATCGGTAAAGACGTGCTCTCACTAATGGCTTGGTAGTGCTGGACCAAACCCTCAGGTGTTGGTTTGTTGTAGTAGGGCGTGACGGACAACAAGCCATTTGCACCTGCCCCTTCCATCGCTTGACCGACACGAATGGTTTCCTTAGTGTCATAGCCCCCAGCACCAGCCAGTACTGGTACACGTCCTGCCGCTTCCTCCACAACAAGCTTAATCACACACAGACGCTCTTCCAGCGTTAGAGTCGGATTCTCACCGGTCGTACCACAGGGGACAAGGAAGTGAACACCCGCCTCAATTTGCCGGCGGACAAGGCGGCGGATAGCTAGTTCATCGAGCGTACCACTGCTTGTGAATGGTGTGACCAGCGCGGTTCCACAGCCGATCCACGGCTCTCTCATCACATTTCTCCTGGTATCAGCTCTTGTTAGTTAAATACACAACTCAACTACTTATTATCGTGACGCAAAATGATACCCACGACCTATACTGAACCTATTCTCCCAGTTTGACCTTGAAACCCCACGCTGATACGGATCAAGAAATACCTAATACGTCCTTCATGCTAAATAGGCCTTTACGTCCATGGATCCATCGGGCAGCTAATAGTGCCCCTCTGGCAAATGTCGCACGATCCCGCGTTAGATGCGTCAAAGTCACGGTTTCCGATAAGCCATCAAAACCTACACTATGAACACCTGGGTTCGAACCAGAACGTGTTGACGCCACATCTACGGCACGCCTGTACCCCCCCCGCTCGAGGCTCGCCTTCAAAACTAGCGCTGTACCAGAGGGCCGATCTTTTTTTTCTGCATGGTGAGTTTCATGCACCCATGCACCATAATCCGACTGCTCAGAGAATAGTGCTCCCGCTTGCTCCACCAACGCCTCAAACAAGTTAACACCGGTAGAGAAATTAGCCGCAATGACTGCACCAATTTCCGCATCAAGTATCTGCTGACGAACGACAGCCTCTTGTTCGTGCCAACCAGTCGTCCCGACTACAAGGTCGACACCAAGTCCTAAAAGTCTAGGTAAATTACCTAAAAAAGATGGTGCCGTCGAGAAATCGATGGCTACATCGACTTCTTGCCAACGATCGTGTTGAAGACCGGCACCATCAACATTGTCAGCAATGTCGAGACGACCAATAACTTCACAACCATATTCAGAACTTAGGGCTTCGATCGACCGCCCCATTTTCCCGTAACCAACAATTAAGAGACGAACCTTTTGCTCCATATCGTTCACCGATCTTATCCTTAGTTTGACAGGTTCTCCTCATTTTGAGCAGTGCTAAAAGCCTTTTCGCTAAAGAAGTGATCGTGCATTCGAGTCATCGCGGTCGAAAGGTCAGCCTCAGAGAGAACAAAAGTTATGTTCCTACGAGAGGCAGCCTGAGAGACCATACCCAAATTCACGTCACCGAGCACACCAACGATCTGTGAAAACACACCAGGATCTGTGCTCAATCGACTTCCAACGACACATATAAGTGCCATGTTCCGCTCACATGACACCTCAGCGAATTCCGACAGCGCTTCAAGAAGAGGAGTCAATCGCTGTCGATCATCAACAGTTACCGATACACTAACTTCCGATGTCGTCACCACATCAACCGCAGTTTGAAATCGATCAAACACTTCAAATAAACGCCTGAGAAAACCGTGAGCCATCAGCATCCGTGTTGACGTAATTTCGATTACCGTAACATCCCTTTTACAGGCAATCGCAGTAATCGATGAATTAACATCGCCTGGTTGACTAGTTATAAGAGTGCCAGGACCATTTTGACGATAAGAATTGAGGATGCGCACAGGAATATCACAAGCAACAGCTGGCTGAATCGTGCTTGGGTGGAGAACCTTAGCACCAAAATATGCTAGCTCCGATGCCTCAGCGAAGGACAATCGTGGAACAAGTTTAGGAGAGTCAATGATCCTCGGATCAGCAGTTAACATCCCGTCAACATCTGTCCAGATCTGGATCTCGCTAACACCAAGGCAAGCTCCAATGACCGCAGCCGAGTAATCAGACCCTCCTCGACCTAACGTCGTGGTAATGCCTTCGTGCGTGGAGCCAACAAACCCACCGATTACCGGCACAAATTTCTTCTGAAGCCGCTTCGCAACCTCGGACTGAACACGTGCCGAGGTTGACACCATGTCTGGAGTCGCCGAAGTATGGACACCATCAGTCACCAACACCATGCGAGCATCGACCCACGCTGCCGGAACACCAGCGTTAGAGAGTGCGGCCGTGAGAATGCGACTACTTAATAATTCACCAAACGATAAAACTGCATCTAGTGACCGGGATGAAACTTCACGGATTACCCCAAGTTCTTTCACCAGGTCCCCGAGTTCTGCACACGTCTGGTTTATTCCTCGCACAAATTCTTCGCGGAATTCCTCGCCACTTATTTCAGAAAATTCCAAATGACGCTGGCGTAGATCTTCAACTCTAGAATTGAGCGTATCCATCTCACCATGCTTCACTAAATCGACAAGAGCCAATAATTGATCTGTGACTTTCGAAAGAGCAGACACAACTACTACGGGCCCATTATCATCGTACTTCCATCGTTTTTGTACGATGCCAACAACTCGTTTCATGGCCGCTAAATCAGCGACAGATGTTCCACCAAATTTAGTAATCACCATCGTCCATATAACCGTTGAGGATCTAAGTTAAACTCCTAATGTGCGCCACAGGGATATCAGATCCCACACATTAACTCGATGCCGGTTTGGTGCGAACGGATCGAGAAACTTTCTTGGGGGATTTTTTCCTACGGCCTCGGGCTCGTGACGTCAGCTGACGCAAGCCATCTTCTTGCCCTATGACCAAAAGTGGTTGTTCAGGTGAACGCAGGAGGTTGAAAAATTCTCCCTTCCGCGTTCTGGCATAAACTTCACGGCCGTCAGTAAGCAGTGTAACTGGACCATCGTCTCCGATAGCTTCAATCAAGCGCACACCAAACCGGCTGCGTAAGGTGTCAAGTAGGCTGCGAAGCTTCTTAACAGAGAAACCGCGACGGCGAAGATCTGCAAGTACCAAAAGTTCCAGTAAATCAACTGGAGAATAGCGTCGTTCAGTGTACCCACCTGCCGCAGTTCGGCGTGGTGCAACGATTGGTCGGAACAGCCTCCGTGCATCCCACCACTGAAGTTGGCGAGCACTTAGACCCGTCTGTGCTGCAACCTCACGCGCGCTATAACTTTTTTTTAACTGCATTTCTGATACAAAGTGCCGCTTACTAATAACCCAGCTTTACTTACCACACATTAATCTAGAACGCACGCATCTGCCATTTTTGCACCAGCAAAATCTTTTTCAGTGATCCCTCCCTCGCTATGTGTTGAGTAGGTCAAGATCACGCGCTTGTAGCTCACCGTAATGTCAGGGTGATGATCAGCGGTTTCTGCTCCAAATGCCACACGAACCGCAAATGCGATCGCATCTGCAAAATCCCTTAGCACAAATTCTTTAGTAATAGCGTCACCGACCAATTTCCAACCTGCAACTTCATTTAGTTTTATCTCTATTTCTTTTTCCAGGAGTTTTGCCACAGATTTTAATCCTCCATAAAAGAAGCATATGTTGCCATCACAGGTTACAGGCTACTGCAGAGAGGGGACCCAGACCAACTGAACAGCGTGCTGGCACCAAATAGCTATAACCCACTGTCCCGCGAAGACAACTCTGGTGTCAAGTTCGGCTGGCAGGAACCACTCGCGTCTAGGTAGAATAACAACCATTGTTTTTATGTCCGCCTGAAAACACCAGAAGATGAAAAAAAACATGGCGCCCTCGACAGAAGAACCATACGGTGACATGACACCAGAGGATTTTCGAATCCATGCACATCGACTGGTTGACTGGATTGCCGACTATCTTGCTCATTCCGATCGCTATCCGGTCCTTTCACGTGTGTCACCAGGACAAATACGCGACGCACTTCCCGCCTCAGCTCCTGAGTCTCCTGAGTCCTTCGAAAAGATTTTTGATGATTTCGAGCGTATTTTACTTCCGGGGGTCACGCACTGGAACCACCCAGGCTTTATGGCTTACTTCGCAATTACTGGCAGGGCACCAGGGGTGCTCGGTGAACTTCTCTGCGCGGCGCTCAACGTCCAAGCAATGCTTTGGAGAACATCTCCCTCAGCAACAGAACTTGAGGCAACGGTACTCAGCTGGCTTCGACAATTGCTAGGACTTCCAGCGGCCTTCGAGGGAGTTATCTATGACACCGCATCGATTTCTAGTCTACATGCTCTGGCGGCCGCACGTGAGAGAGCAGTTCCTGAAATCCGTACAAAGGGGCTCTCTGCCAATGCAGATCAATCAAAACTCCGCATCTATTGCTCGGAACAGGCTCACTCTTCAATTGACAAAGCTGTAATTCTTCTCGGCCTAGGTCACAGAGCACTTCGACGTATTCCAGTTGATTCATCTTTTCGTATGGAACCAAATCAGCTTGCATCAGCCATCATTGAGGATCGTGAAGCAAAACATCAACCCTTTGCGGTTGTTGCAACGGTGGGCACCACCTCTACGACCAGCGTGGACCCAGTGACAGCGATTGCCGATATTTGCGCCGCCGAAAGATTGTGGCTCCATGTTGACGCGGCTTACGCAGTTGTTGCCGCGATCGTACCTAAACTCAGTCGGGCTCTTGATGGCTGTGAGCGTGCGGATTCGATAGTCGTTAACCCTCATAAATGGCTCTTTACCCCCTTCGACCTCAGCACACTTTACTGTCGCCATATGTCAGTATTGCGTTCGGCTTTCTCATTGACCCCAGAATATCTACAAAGTAACGAAGGGGAAGATGCGATCAACCTCATGGACACTGGCATCCAGTTAGGGCGACGTTTCCGTGCGCTTAAGCTTTGGATGGTCCTGAGAAGCTTCGGCGCCAAAAGTCTTCGAACTCATTTACAACGACATGTAGATCTTGCCCGTCAGTTTGCGACTTGGGTTGACTCGCACACCGATTTCGAACGTGTGGCTCCAGTACCCTTCAGTGTCGTATGTTTTCGCGCTAATCCATCACACGGCAAGCTAGAATCAGCGGACCTTGACACACTCAACGAGAAACTGCTCGAAGCAGTAAATAGTTCTGGAGAAGTTTTCCTTTCTCACACCCGCCTGCATGGTCAATTTGTTCTTCGACTAGCCATCGGTCACATTCGTACGAACGAAGACCATATCAAACGCGCATGGTTACTCCTTCAGAAACACGCTACGCTCTTGTTCGCTAGTCGAGCTTCCGACTACAGTGCAACGGAAACTGGGAGCCTGTCTGAGTAAGATTACAAACCAGTAGGCATGCCGTTCATTCAGCAACTACGCACTAGGAGTTTTGATTCTCTGTCAAACGCCAACACTCACACCAGCTGTTGTCAAGCCTTTGAAGAGCCACAACCCCGTGAACAGGAAACATCGCACTCTTATCTGCAACAAGTACTCTAAGCAAGTCATCTAGATGTGGTACGTGACCAACTAACATTGTGTCGGATGACAAGTTGAGAAGGCGTTTAATAATCCATTTCGTCGAATCGCTCGGCCGAAGCCCATGTACAGCCAAATTTTCCGCGAGCGGATTACATTCACGCCACAATATATCGGCCGTTTGTCTGGCCCTGTATTTGCCACTATGCCAGATCGCCTCAGGCTTTGCGCCCTTAGAAGCCGCCACGACAGCAATGCGCTGAATGGCGATTGCTCCCACCTCCGACAACGGCCGTCTTGGATCTGACGCGGCATCAACCGTCTCCCCGTGGTGTACTAAATACAGAAACATTTTGGTTTTTTTCTTAGAAAATCTTTTTTTAGCGTGTTGGCGCCTCTCACGCTACCATCAGCTCAACATGTCGCTGAAGAAACAGATCATTCCGAATGTCACTACAGCGAAGTATACTTGTCGTCTTAATGGGGCTCCAGGGTTAAGACCTTGGATGTTGACCACACTCGCCATACGACACGCCCTTTCGCCGATATCACTCAGGGGTGTGAGCTATTTCGGTGCTAACACAGTACCGTGGAGGGAAAGATTGATCTAGAGGCTCTTACACTTGGAGAACTAGTACTGGCCATCGTCATCAGTTCCACCACCAGTGTAAACGTTGGGTTTCTTGCCATTTCTCTCGCCTGGATTGTAGGTGTCTATATAGGCGATATGTCGACGAGAGAAATCATTTCAGGCTTTCCAACTTCATTGTTTCTGACTCTGGCTGGGGTCACTCTATTATTTACTCAGGCACAAGTTAATGGCACCCTCGAAAAAGTCGCACACCGTGCCGTTTTAAGTTGCCGGGGAAATGCAGGCGTAATTCCAATTATGTTCTTCTTCCTCGCAGCTAGCTTAGCCTCTATCGGTCCTGGTAATATCGCTTCTGCCGCACTCTTGGCGCCAATGGCAATGGTTGTTGCTGGTCAGGTTGGCATTCCAGCATTCCTTATGGCAATCATGGTAGGTAACGGTGCAAACGCCGGATCCCTTTCACCAATCGCACCAACGGGTATCATCGTCAATGGCGTAATGGCTAACGCTGGACTCGTCGATCTTGAGTGGCACAATTTTTTCAATAACCTAATTGCTCACACAGCGGTCGCTATTGCTGGCTATTTTCTTCTGGGAGGCTGGCGACTATTTAAACGCTCAAGCAGCGACACACCAAATTCAACTTCTTCCGGCACACAGGTTCCCAGTGGGAGTGAGGCTAGTCAGCCGTTCGAATCTCGTCATATCATCACTTTAGGAGTAATCGGCGCCCTAGTCATTGGAGTCATCTTTTTTAAGGTCCACGTCGGAATGGGTGCGTTTACAGGTGCCGTGTTACTGACGATGCTTAAACTCGCAGACGAGGTAGATGCCGTTCGCAATATGCCGTGGCGCGTGATCATGCTGGTCTGTGGTGTAACAGTACTTATAGGCCTCATGAGTCGAACCGGAGGCCTAGATTTATTCACTTCGTACCTGGCACGTTTCTCAAGCCAGGATACCGTTACCGGTGTAGTCGCATTCTTCACAGGAATCATTTCTATCTATAGCAGCACCTCTGGTGTCGTGCTTCCGGCTTTTCTACCGACAATCCCAGGATTGATAGAACAACAGGGCGGTGGAGATGCACTTGCGATTGCCTCGGCAATGCCAGTAGGAGGCCATCATGTCGACGTGTCCCCACTATCTACAAATGGCGCTCTCTGTTTGGATAGCGGCAACGTC
>CAZQMT010000002.1:7805-18471 GCA_964594555.1 uncultured Vicinamibacterales bacterium | reverse complement strand
GCTAGCGCCCCAGTCACAGAGGATAGTCGCGCGCTTTTCAACATTCTGATGATCTGGGGACTGTCGATGTCAGTTGTGGGCGGGCTCACGTGTTGGTTATTCTTTGGTCTCCTTTGGTGACCGCCTATTGCTCGTGCGGTGTACGGCCGATAAAGTTACCGTGCGGTTGTGTACGCAGGGCTTTCCCATCTCTCGAAAGCGCCTTTGACATGGCGTGTCAATCGAGTGATGTAGCTAAGCAATAGAGTAGAAAACCAAGGGTCATTTTCCATAAGCGGATGATGGCCCTTTTTCTTGGAGCTGGCGGTCTTCTCCGAAGAGAACCACGCCAGCTTTCAACGAGGCGGTAAGTCGCGAGCTTGGGATATGACACTCATTAGTAAAGATCCCGAAGCTGTGGAGCGTGATCATGAGCCAAAAACCTAACGGACAAGCTGATTGCAAAGTGGCGATCTTAGGTTTCGGTACCGTCGGTCAATCTGTCGTACAAATATTGACCAGAAACACACCACCAGGTTTGAGGCTGACCCATATTTACAATCGTCGGATCGAAGAAAAAAAAGTCGCCTGGGTACCATCGACGGTAACGTGGACCGATGATGTCGATTCTGTCCTCTCATCAGACGTCGATGTGATAGTCGAACTGATAGGTGGAACTGATCCTGCCGAACGCTGGATTCAGAAAGCACTCGAAGCAGGTAAATCAGTAGTAACAGCCAATAAACAAGTCATCGCTGAGTCCGGACCAGAATTGATCGAACTAGCGATTCGTCACGGCCAGATAATCAGTTTTGAAGCTTCAGTTGCGGGAGGCGTTCCGGTAGTCCGAGGCTTAGAAGAAGGGCTCTCGGGAGACCGGTTGTCCAGGGTTGTAGGAATTCTTAACGGCACTTGCAATTTCGTCCTTACTCAAATGGAGACCTCTGGTAAAACGCTGGATGATGCTGTAAAAGAGGCGCAAAACAGGGGTTTAGCTGAGGCTGACCCAACAGCCGACATTGACGGATTAGATGCACGAGCTAAGCTCGCCATTCTGTCCTGGATCGGCTTGGGATGCCACCTTAAACCCACATCCATTATCAGTCACTCGATTAGGACAATCGAAGCCATTGACTTCGCGTATGCAGCCAGGCTCGACTGTACGATACGCCAGGTCTCACTCGTCGAACGCGGTGATGGAGACAACGTCTTGGCCAGAGTACAACCGGCGCTTGTACCAACGCTATCCCCTTTGGCCGCAGTCCAAGGCAGCCAGAATCTCATTATGGTCACTGGTAAATTCGGAGGCGAAACTGGATTTTTTGGCTACGGCGCCGGTGGGGATCCGACAGCAGTCGCCGTTGTTTCAGATTTGATTGGAATAGTATCCCAGCGTCAATCTCCGCTGCTCAGCGTTCGGCAAAGATGCGCCGATTCCATAGAGGCTGTTGGGAACCTTACAGCACCTCACTACCTAAGATTTACTGTCAAGGACAGTAGTTACATTATCGCTTCTCTTGCAGAAATTTTGTCTCGGCACAACATCAATATCGGATCAGTGCTTCAAGAACCTGGAGAGGACAAAAACGCTCTTCCGTTCGTTATAACGCTCGAGGCATGCAGTAGTTCCATTGTCGAACAAGCACTTAGCGAGATTAAAGCCTTGGACTTCCATGTCAAAACGCCAGTTAGCCTGCCGATGTTTCCGAATCTGCTGATGCATTATGCTTCGGGGTAAATGTTGATTGAACACGCTCTCGGTAACTCCAGACTAGACGACACGGAAATTCGTGTCCCAGCATCAGTTGCGAATCTCGGACCAGGTTTCGACACCCTTGCCGTTGCAATAAAACTTTACCTCCGTGTCAAGATTCGGCGTGTCTCCCCCAATCAACAAAGTGAATTAAATTTCAAATTCATTGACCAAAGTTTCAAGGGGACCAATCTCATTAAAACAACTTTTCAAAAAATGGTTAATCTCGACGAAATTCGTTTTCCGTCTCTCGAGATTGAAGTTCGAAGCGAAATTCCGATTTGTGCAGGTCTTGGAAGTAGTGCCGCCGCCACCGTCGCAGGACTGCGTCTCTATGAGACCATCGCTGGTCCTCAACCGATCGAACGACTCCTTCGTATCGCCTCTGAGATTGAGGGACACCCGGATAATGTTTCAGCCGCTCTCCTTGGAGGACTGACAAACAGCTGTCGAACCGAGGAGGGCTCAGTGCTGGCCATCGCAACACCGTGGCCACAATCGCTACGGCTTATTGTACTAACTCCCTCAATCACTGTTGAGACAGTCAGTGCCAGACGCGTACTACCGACAGAAACATCTCGTGCTGATGTCGTATTCAATCTCCAACGTGTCGCTCTCTTGTTACAATCACTTCATAAGCAGGACTATAAGCACCTTGGGGAGGCTCTGTGCGACCGCTTGCATCAGCCGCATCGTCTGTCATACGTATCTGGACTCAAAGAGGCACTCGCACTCAAACATCCCGACCTACTCGGAGTCTGCCTGGGTGGTTCAGGTCCATCGGTTGTCGCATTCGCGGAAAAGAATTTTCAGGACATTGAAACCCTTATGTCGAGTCCTTTCACGAAGCTCAACATTGCACACACGGTGCAAACACTTAGTGCTCATCAGCCTTCTTCTTCACAATGTGTGAAAAAATAATGGAAGTCGATCATGCGCTTAGACGATTGTTCAGAACCGACAGGCCCTAACACAAAACAAAGGATTTGAGTGACTAGCCATTTCACAGGTTTACAATGTCTTCTTTGTAAAACACGTTTTCCCGCACAGGCGCTCTTTGTTTGCGATCAGTGTCTTGGCCCCCTTGAGGTAGCTTACGACTATCAAGCTATCCAAAACTCCTTGTCGCGCGATCAGATCGAATCCAGGCCGAAGAACCTTTGGCGTTACCGTGAACTACTTCCAGTGGAGGGACCGCCTCTCACGGGATTTCACTCTGGATTTACGCCGCTCGTGCGTGCTGACCGGCTTGCTAAAAGGTTGGGTCTCGAAGAACTGTACTTGAAAGACGATTCCGTAAATCATCCAACGTTTTCCTATAAGGACCGAGTTGTCTCAATTGCCGCGACGAGGGCTGTTGAGCTTAATTTCAAGGTATTATCATGCGCTTCAACTGGGAATCTTGGCAATAGTGTCTCAGCTCATGCTGCAAGACTCGGGCTCGATTGCTATGTCTTTATTCCAGACGATCTCGAAACAGGAAAAATTCTCGGTTCTGCTATCTATAATCCAAGCATCGTCGGTATTCGTGGCAACTACGACGACGTTAATCGACTTTGTACACAGATAGCGGATAAATTCGGTTGGGGTTTTGTGAACATTAATTTAAGAACGTACTATGCCGAGGGAGCGAAGACTTATGGTTTCGAAATCGCTGAACAGCTCGGGTGGCGAAGCCCCAAACACCTCGTTTCGCCAGTTGCAGGCGGCACACTTCTTCCACGCATCGGTCGAGCATTTCATGAGTTTAAAAAAATCGGACTCATCGACGATCCACCACCCAAGATTCACGCAGCACAAGCCGCAGGATCAGCACCAGTCATTAAAGCACTCCATGAGGGCCTGGAGGCCCCAGATCCCGTTAAACCAGATACAGTCGCAAAATCCATTGCCATCGGAAACCCCGCAGATGGTTTTCACGTACTACAAACAATTCGCTCAACAGGTGGTTGGGGAGCGATGGTGTCTGATGAAGAAATTCTAGATGCCATTCAGCTATTAGCTGAAACAGAGGGGATCTTCACAGAACCAGCCGGTGGTGCCACACTTGCAGCAACCCGTGCTCTAGTTTCCCAAGGCGTTATTCCACGTAACGAGTCCGTTGTTGTTTGCATTACTGGCAATGGTTACAAAACGACAGAAGCTATACACAACCGGACGAAACCAATTGCTCGACTCGGTAGAGCTTTCACTGAGTTCGAAGCATTTATGAACGAACAATCGTAGGAGCGTTAAAAAAAATCTTGTTGAAATCTCCTTCGAATTTTAGATGTGATTAACAATTACGGATGGAAATGCAAAAGAGTACGGCGCGTGGGGTTTTAGTCCAAAAGTACGGCGGGAGCTCAATCGCAACTAGTGAAATGATTCTTCGGGTTGCTGATCGTATCCGTGATTGCCGTAACGATTTCCCGAAGATAGCAGTTGCAGTTTCCGCCATGGGTAAAACAACAGACCAGCTGGTATCCTTGGCCCATCAGGTCAGCAATCAACCTCGAGGCAGAGAAATGGATCTCCTATTAGCCTCAGGTGAGCAAATCGCTGTGTCTCTCCTAGGGTTAGCCCTACAAGCTAAAGGTATCAAGGCTATCACTTTAACTGCCGCGCAGTGCGGTATTCAGACTGATGGCGTCTTCAATCGGGCGAAGGTCCGCTCGATAGACACACGACGCCTAGTCAGAGAACTCGAAACTGGAAACGTTGTCATCGTAACTGGATTTCAAGGCATAACCAAGATGGATGAGATTACTACGCTAGGACGAGGGGGCGGTGACATCACTGGCGCCGCTCTCGCAGCAGCTCTTGAAGCCGATGTGTGCGAAATCTGTACGGATGTAGACGGTGTATTTTCAGCCGATCCGTCAGTAGTTCAGAACGCTAGGCTCCTCAAGAACCTCAGCTATGAGGAAGCAGTTGAGCTCGCGTCCAGTGGCGCCAAAGTGTTACATCCACGTGCCGCCGAAATTTGTATGCGTCACAACATTCCGATCCACGTAAGATCGAGCTCTCACCGTCAAGAAGGAACCTGGATTCGTGGAGGAACATCGGCGATGGAAGAAGCTGCAGTCGTTGGAGTTAGTAGTGATAATGGGCTTGTAAAAGTTACTCTCCGTAGCGTTCCGGATAAACCAGGGGTCGCAGCAAGAATCTTTCAAGATCTTGCAGACGCTGATATCAACGTCAGACTCATCATCCAAAACGCAGGGGCACAGAAACAAGCCCGCATCACCTTTATTCTGGAATTGGAGTATCTCTCAAGCGTTAGCAACTTATTTGAAAAATGGCGCCAAGACAGCATAACGAGCGACAGCATCATCGAGCGCGATGTGGCTACAATTTCTATCATCGGCTCCCGGTTGTCATCCACACCTGGCTTAGCTGCAAGAATGTTCTCTGTCCTACACAACCATGGCATCAACATCGATTGTATCAGCTCATCAGAAATGAAAATTTCATGCGTTATCGCTGGTAATCACCTCAAACAGGCTGTACAGATAGTTCACGAGGAATTCTTTGACGACAGCCCAGAAATTGTAAAGTAACCGTGCACCTCCGTTTTTAGGAACAGCTATCATGAAGACAATTGAAATTGGAGTCTTAGGGGCTACCGGCATCGTCGGGCAGCAATTTGTCGCACAGCTTAAAGACCATCCTTGGTTTAAGTTGGTGTGGGTTGGCGCTAGTCAACGTTCGAAGGGACGAAGATACGCCGATGCAACGTCCTGGAAATTAGCGTCGCCGATCCCATCAGAAGTCGGAAATTTACAAGTCGAGGCCGCGACCCCAGGAAATGCTCCTCGACTTGTCTTTTCAGCACTCGATGCCTCTGTGGCTGGAGACATTGAAGAGGCTTTTGCGGAAGCCGATCACCTAGTGGTAAGCAACGCACGAAATCATAGGATGACTCCAAATGTGCCTCTGTTAATTCCAGAAGTAAATCCCGATCACTTGTCTCTCTTGGAATCTCAGAGAGCTCAGGGTAGAACAGGTGCTATCGTAACAAATCCAAATTGCTCGACTGTCACCCTTGTGATGGCCCTAGCACCGTTAAAAGAATTTGGCATCCAAAAAGTTCTCGTAACCACGTCGCAAGCTGTATCTGGTGCGGGCTATCCAGGCACACCATCTCTCGACATTCTCGGAAATATCATTCCATTTATTGGGGGTGAAGAAGAAAAAATGGAGACCGAGTCAAAGAAAATTCTCGGAGAAGTTGTGGATAATCTTGTGAAACCTCACGATCTCGTCGTTAGTGCACAAACGACCAGGGTGCCTGTAATCGACGGACACACTGCGATGATTTCAATCGAGTTTGAAACGCCACCGGAGACGAAAGACATTCTGGACGCCCTAGTCAAATTCTCTGGCAAACCACAAGCTCTGGGTCTGCCAACTGCACCACCTCAACCGATCGTCTATCTCGACGCCGAATACCGTCCTCAACCACGTTTAGACGTAGACCGAGGTCAAGGTATGACTGTCTCAATTGGTCGCCTTCGACCATGCCCAGTACTGCACCACAAGTTCATCGCACTCGGCCACAATACAATCCGTGGTGCCGCCGGTGCCGCCATTCTGAACGGCGAACTTATGGCGGCCACAGGTCTGTTGGACTGACACTAACTAGATCAACTCATCCACAGTTGTATGAAACGAGGCCTCGACCTCGTCCAGTTCTCCCGACTATGTCAAATTGAATTTTTCCGTTGACCCAGCGGCAACCACTTGGCCTCCCTCCAGGACAATAACTTGATCAGCAATCCTTTGAACTTCATCAGCATCATGGGAAACATAGATGATTGGCACTCGAAGTTCGTCACGCACTCTAAGTAGATACGGGACAACCCGTTCACGAAACGCTAAGTCTAGTGCCGTAAAAGGTTCGTCCATGAGTAAAAGTTCTGGCTCAGAGAGAAGGGCCCTGGCAAGCGCCACCCTCTGACGTTCGCCTCCGGAAAGCTCGTGTACTGAATGTCCGAGCAACGGACCAACTTCAAAAACTTCTGTTACACGTAAGAACTCGTCACATTCACTGCGACCAGTCGCGTACAGAATGTTTTGGCGCACGTTCATATGAGGGAAGAGTGAGACGTCCTGAGGAACATAACCAATGTGACGTTTCCGTGGGGGTAGATCAACGCCTGTCTCTGAATTAAAGAGCAGACGCGAACCAAGACGGATTTCCCCCTGGGTAGGACAACGCAATCCAGCAACCACGTCGAGCACTGTTGTCTTGCCTGCGCCCGATGGCCCAAAGAGTGCGAGTGATTCAGCTTGAATTTTTTCGTGGACCTCAAGCAGAAAATCACCCTGACGAATAGTAAAGTCAAGAAGGATCGAAAACGCCATTTTCTACCTAATCCTCCTCTTACCTCCGCACAATCAGAAACATTCGGCTTGCTTCTCGCTCAGGCTGTGTAAAAACAGCATAGTACATTTTTGGTTTACTGGGTGTGTCTCGGTGCAAGCCAGTTTGACAATAAAATCGCTAGGAATGCGATGGCAATTGAAATTAACAGCAGACCCCCCGCTGCCATATCTCGACCACTTTCTGCGTGACTATAAATAGCCGTTGATAGCGTCTGGGTCCTTCCTGGGATGTTGCCAGCGATCATAAAAGTTGCACCAAATTCACCTAAGGCCCGTGAGAACGCGAGAACAGTTCCAGCAAGTAGACTTCTGTACGCCAACGGCAAACTAATGGTAAAGAACACACGAAGCGGACCCGCTCCTAATGTACTCGCCACCTGTTCGTAGCGAAGAGTTCGCTGTTCAAAACCAGTACGCGCTGTACGTACCAGCAGAGGCATACCTATGATTACCATGGCTACAACAACCGCTTTCCACGTATAGACGAGTTCAATTCCAAAACCTTCCAGTAACGGTCCGAGTGGTCCATATGATCCAAAAAGCCAAATCAGCATGAAACCAATAGCCACTGGTGGCATAACGAGTGGAAGAGAAACCAAAGTTTCGACAAGCGAAGTACCAACGGACCTGGAACGTGCTAACCACCACCCTAAAACAACACCTATTGGCAACATTAAAACAGTTGCAAAAGCCGCCATTCGTACAGTGAACCATGCGACCGACCAAACTTCATTCAACATTTTGATTAGGTTTCATCTTCTTTTGTAAGTACACCAAACTCGTACTTCTCAAAAATGTTTTGGACGATAGGACTTCTAAGATAAGTGAGAAAACGGTCGGCAGCATCTCGATTTTGAGCCTGCTTCAAAATAGCCGCTGGATAAACTACTGAAGGTGCCTCTTCGTATGGAATAGCAAAAGCCAATCGCGAACGAGACGCCATAGAGACATCAGTACGATAGACAAACGCGGCCTCCACAGTCCCATGCTCAACGGCCATAAGTGCAGCGCGCACACTCGATACCGGCACAAGCTTAGGTGAAAGATCTTCCCAAAGCCCGTTTGACTCAAGATATTCTCGCCAGTAGACACCGGCTGGTACAGCGGATGGTTCTCCGATCGCTATCCGACGAATCGAGGGAATCAGCAGAGCCTTCAATGAAACCGGATCCCCAGTCACCAAAGGAGCAACAACCACAACCAACTGATTTGTAAGTAAATCGAAGCGATCTCGAGGATCAACCCGCCCAGCATCCTCAATCCTCTTCATCTGACGCACATCCGCACTAATAAATACATCCGTAGGCGCTCCTGCAACGATCTGTCTCGCAATCGTGTTCGAGGGTCCAAGGTTAAGTACTATTTCCTCTCCTGAGGCTTCCTCGTAGGCCTCAGACACATCCTCAAGAGCCTCTGTCAAACTCACAGCTGCCGAGACGAGAACCGATTGGCTCGGTGAGACCGCATTACTACAAGACCCCTGAAGCGCACCAAACACCAGTAGCACTATCACCAAAAGAATTGCCATTTTAAAAAAAACAGTTTAGTATGTTTTAAGATGATAAATCAAACGATTCGATTTAAATAAAGTCGATTTTTCTATGTTTATTACTGTTCGTCAGTCCGCCATTCGTCTCGGTGTTAGCTATTCCACGCTCAAGCGCTGGATCCACCAAGGACAGGTGCGGACCTCACTCACCAAGGGAGGACACCACCGCATCACCGAGGATGAAGTGGAACGTCTTCTAATTCATCAGAGAAAACCTTCGAAACAAGACCACAACATCAAAGACAACTATGGTGTCGGCCTTCCAATCAGTGGACGAAATCAACTGCGGGGAATTGTCGAAGAGGTCCGTTCAGACGGGTTAATGGCACAAGTGCGACTACGGTTAGGTGACCAGATCCTAACAGCTGTCATTACAAGTGAGGCCGTTGACGACCTTCAACTTTCACAAGGCGAACCCGCCCTTGCAATCGTTAAATCAACAGAGGTGATGATTGCACGATGAAGATCGTAGACACCTTTAGAACCCGTCAAACCCTTTGTTTTTAGTCATCGACTCAGTGTACCCTGATGGGGTCTTCCATGGCGTCACACCGCCTATATTGAAAGGTCATAACTCACATGCTCGAAACCATCGCGACCTGGAACAGCTCGGTAAACAGCTACGTTTGGGGAATGCCGATGATCATCCTCTTGATGGGGACCGGGGCTCTCCTAACTATATTGACAGGAGCGGTGCAGTTTCGCCGGCTTGGTTTCGCAATACGTGAAGTCCTTGGCAAGTTAACTAAACGAGGTCAGGGTGAAGGTAACGTCAGTCCCTTCCAAGCAGTCTCGACTGCCTTGGCATCAACAGTCGGCGTTGGCAACATCGCAGGAGTTTCAACCGCCATCTTCCTCGGGGGTCCAGGAGCAATCTTTTGGCTTTGGATTTCCGGTGTGTTGGGAATGTGTACGAAATTTGCCGAGATCGTTATCGCGTTACATTATCGCGAACAAGACAGTTCCGGGACCATGAGAGGTGGTGCCATGTACACCATCAAAAAGGGTCTCGGGCTTCCGTGGTTGGGATCTATCTTCGCGCTGTTGGTTCCTCTCGCCGCATTCGGCATCGGAAATATGGTTCAAGCGAACTCGGTAGCCGATTCCGTGCGATTAACTTTTGGAGTGTCTCCTGTCATTACAGGCCTCGTTTTAGCTGGCGTGACTGCTTGCGTGATCCTTGGTGGCATTTCTCGAATCGGCGAGGTGACTCAAATCCTAGTACCGGGAATGTGTCTAATTTATCTGGGTGGTGGGATGGTGATCTTGGCAACGCACGCATCAGGGATCCCCGCAGCTTTCGACCTCATTTTCGAAGGTGCTTTTTCTGGCACGGCAGCAGGCGGTGGATTTGCTGGCGCTACAGTTGGACTAGCACTTAGATATGGCATCGCTCGTGGTTTGTTTTCAAACGAAGCAGGTCTTGGAAGCGCCCCAATGGTACACGCAGCGGCTGATACGGATCATCCTGTTCGACAAGGGCTGTACGGTATCTTCGAAGTTCTAGTTGACACCTTACTCGTCTGCACAATTACGGGGCTTGCCATTCTCGTCACCGGCGTCTGGACAGGTGATGAAACAGGCGCAGCCATGAAGGCACTGGCTTTCTACGTAGGTTTGCCTGGCGAGTTGGTTGGCTTCGTGGTGACCATCGCCATCTTGCTGTTTTCGTTTTCCACAGTAATTGGCTGGAGCTACTACGGTGAGACAGGCATTGTGTATCTTCTTGGAGCACGAGCTGCTCTTCCATATCGAATCGTGTGGCTCATATTTATATATATCGGCGCCACCGGATCGTTGACGTTAATTTGGGACGTGGCAGACACTCTTAACGGTCTCATGGCAATTCCGAACCTGATTTCTGTTCTTGGCTCGATCCCAGTGTTACTCAAATTGCAGCGTGAGTTCTTTACTAAAAATGCTTAGACACGCTAAATTCGTAGGAACCCATTCGTGCGGTAATAACCGCAACGACAACCAACAAGATGTGCTCATTTTCGGGAAGTTGGTTTGAC
>CAZQMT010000002.1:0-7795 GCA_964594555.1 uncultured Vicinamibacterales bacterium | reverse complement strand
TACCGCAACGACAACCAACAGGGGCACTCATTTTCGAGAAGTTAGTTTGACAGTTCTCTCAAGTTCAGATAGCCTCTGAGGTTATGCGTTTAGTTCACCAGCACTACCACCAAGTCAGCCACGCGGACGGAACCTCGCCGCATCTCTAGTCATAGACTCGATATCGGAACGATGATGCAGCCCTACCAGTTCCGGTGGGGCTTTTTTTTTGAGGGTGTAGGAGAATCAAGAACAACGCCTTGCCCCTGGACACTAGATATGGACTTTAAGAAACTGAACGGACTCATTCCAGCGGTTGCTCAGGATGTAGATAGTGGCGAGGTGCTGATGGTCGGATTTATGAACGATCGCGCACTGGAAGAAACTAGAAAGCAAAGGCTCGCGACGTTTTTCAGCCGCTCCAGAGGATCGCTTTGGACCAAAGGTGAAACCTCAGGTAATCTACTAGCAGTTAAACAAATTCTTGTTGATTGCGACGATGACACAGTCCTCTTGAAGGTTAAGCGTCTTGGAAGTGGAAATGTTTGCCACACAGGAACGCGCTCCTGCTTTTTCCGTGACATCACCGAAGGAGAATAATGGACCTAAAGAAACTTAAACTTGGAATCCCTAAGGGCTCTCTCCAAGAAGCCACTATTCAACTTTTTGCACGGGCTGGATTTAAGATTTCTGCAGGATCACGCTCGTATTTTCCGACTATTGACGATCCCGAGATCGAGTGTATGTTGATTCGAGCCCAAGAAATGGCACGTTATGTTGCGGATGGAGTCCTTGATGCCGGGCTCACCGGTCAGGATTGGGTTGCTGAATACCAAGCGAGTAACGAAGCAAGTAAAATCATCAGTATAGCCAATCTTATTTATGCTAAGCAGAGTTATGGCAAGGTCAGGTGGGTACTAGCCGTACCAGAAGATTCATCTATTCAACGCCCAGAAGATCTTAGTGGCTCCACGATTGCAACAGAGTTAGTTCGCGTAACCCAAGCTTATTTCAAGCAACTTGGTATTGAGGTCAATGTCGAATTTTCATGGGGTGCAACCGAAGTAAAACCACCGATTTTGGCGGATGGCATTGTCGAGGCTACAGAGACAGGTGCAACCTTACGTGCCAATCGGTTGCGTATCATCGACACCGTGATCGAATCGAACACACAGCTCATCACAAGTCCAATCTCAACCACAAACTCCTGGAAAAAAGCAAAGATTGACAACATCGCCTTACTCTTGAGTGCTGCCATCGAAGCTCACGGCCGTGTCGGGTTAATGTTAAACGTGAGGTTGGCGGATTTGGACGCCGTTCTAAAACTGTTGCCTGCACTACAACAGCCGACCATCTCAAGGCTAAGTGATGCCGAGTGGGTCTCGGTAACAAGCATTCTGGAAGAACGGACAGCACGTGATCTTATTCCTCAACTCAAAGGCGCAGGAGCCCAAGGAATAGTCGAATACCCACTTAATAAAATTGTCGTTTAAATTGAGATGCTAAAAATATACGCCTCATCAAATCGTCGGGCAGTCGATCGACTAATCAAAAGGCGAAAGGGCAGTAGCCTTCAATTCCAACGTCGCGTTCACACCATCCTTGCAGGTGTACGCACGGGCGGAGATCGTGCCCTGCTTAAATATGCTCGCCGTTTTGATGGCCTCAAGCAACCAGTGGAGCTAACCTCTGAAGAAATCCAAAAAGGCGCGGATCTAGTATCGAAAGATGTTCGAGCTGCCATTCGAATAGCAGCTCGTCATATTAAACGCATCGCAAGACAACAGGTTACCAGCGGCTGGAAAATTGCAGTCGTCCCTGGTGTCCAAGTCGAACAACGTGTTACGCCTTTAGAACGTGTCGGCTGTTACGTTCCTGGCGGACGTTATCCGCTTCCCTCGTCATTACTGATGACAGCTCTACCAGCACGCATTGCTGGCGTTAGGGAAATTATCGTTGCCTGCCCCCGCCCTGAACCTTCCGTGCTCGAAGCAGCCAGAGAAGCTGGTGTTTCGAGAGTGTTTCGAATTGGAGGTGCTCACGCGATTGCGGCTCTCGCTTATGGGACAGTATCAGTACCGCGTGTCGACAAAATCGTGGGGCCAGGAAATTCATACGTTGCTACCGCCAAAACTTTAGTCTCAGCGGATTGCCCAATTGATTTACATGCTGGTCCCAGTGAAATCGTGATCTTGTCTCAAAATGGTCGAGCGAATTGGATCGCGGCTGATCTATTGGCACAAGCGGAGCATGATCCAGATGCTCGCGCGCTCTTGTTAACACCAAATCGTCGTCTTGCCGAGGAAGTTGCCAAGAGCATCTCTACTGGTTTGACTGTAGACGGTCCCGAACGTATAGCCCTTCGGAAAAATGGGGGCATAATTGTTACCAAAGACGTGGACGAAGCAATTGTATTGGCCAACAGAATCGCCCCTGAGCACTTTGTGTGCGACAACACAACCATGGCCAAAGCTGTGACAAACGCCGGCGCTATATTCATAGGACCATATACGGCACAAGCTGCTGGTGATTATGCAACAGGGTCGAACCATGTGCTACCCACTAACAGCGTGGCACGATACCGTGGTGGCCTGAATGTCTCTGACTTCGTAAAGGTCTGTAACGTGCAACGCGTAACGAAACGTGGCCTGGCAACCATCGCACCAACCGTCTTAGCTTTAGCGCGTGCTGAGGGACTGTTTCAACATGCCCGATCTGTGCAGGTACGTCTGCGATGATCCGGAGGCTTCCAAGGTTATCAGGAACGGGAGTGAACCACTGGCCCTATCTCAACGAAAATATACACATCCGTTTACATTTCAACACTCGGGAGATTAAGGAGTTCCTGTGCGACGTGCAGTGATCAAAAGAGAGACACGAGAAACCTCAATCCAGCTTCGGCTTAATTTAGATGGCAAAGGACAATTTGATGTCAAAACGGGCATCCGATTTCTTGATCATATGCTCGAGCTGGTAGCACGACATGGTGCATTTGATCTTGCCATCAAAGCCCATGGCGACCTTGATGTGGACCAACACCACACGGTCGAAGATCTCGGCATCACTCTTGGTGAAGCAGTCAGCAAAGCTCTCGGTACACGCCGGGGAATAAACCGTGCTGGTTATTTCGTAATGCCCATGGATGAAACCCTGGGCGTAGCCGCAATTGACCTTGGTGGTCGCGCACGTTCAGTGATAAATCTCAGGATTCGTGTATTACGCGTTGGTGATCTTCAAGCAGAACTAATACAAGACTTTTTTGAAGGCTTTGCTCAAGGAGCTCGGGCTAACGTTCACCTGAAGGTGTTGTACGGTCGTTCAAGCCATCACCAAATAGAGGCGGTGTTCAAAGCATTCGCGCGGGCTCTTCGCGTTGCTTGTGCCCGCGATCGGCAACTGGCACGAATGCTTCCAAGTACTAAAGGCCTGCTCTAAGCACAGACTGGGAAACATGAAGATCGCATTAATCGACTACGGAGCAGGAAATCTCACTTCCGTTCGAAAAGCACTAAATTCGGTGCAAGCCGAGGTCTGGAGTCCCCAAAAACCTCAAGAATTGTCCGAAGCTCAAGGCCTCATCGTACCAGGAGTCGGTCACTTCAAATCCACAGCAGCACTGGATACATCTTGGCGACAGGCCGTGTTGGACTGCATAAAACTGGATCGACCTGTGCTCGGCATCTGCCTTGGAATGCAGTGGCTTTTTGAACATAGTGCCGAAGCATACGACACTTCGGGACTTGGGCTTTTAGCTGGAAAGTGCACGTTGCTCTCTGGAACAGGATCCGAGGGGACTCTTAAGGTTCCGCACGTCGGTTGGAATGCCCTCAACTTAGTCGGAAATTCTCAGCTCTTACGAGGAATCAAACAAGGATCATATGTCTATTTTACTCACTCTTACGTAGCTCCAGTTGTGGATGTCAGTATAGCCACCACGACGTACGGTGAAACATTCACCAGTGCAGTGGAATACAACAAAATATTTGGCGTTCAGTTTCACCCTGAAAAATCTGGTGATGTTGGTTTAAAGATTCTCATTAATTATCTTTCTGCCGTCAGGAATAACAGCTAATCAAAAACTCTGAACTTCACCACAACCTACGACTCATGCTTGCTAAACGTATCATCTCATGTCTTGACGTTCGCGACGGTTCTGTAGTCAAGGGTGTTAAATTTAAGGGACTGCGGCAGGCTGGTGACCCAGCTGAGTTAGCGAAACGCTATAACCAAGAAGGCATTGACGAGGTCGTCATCCTTGACGTGACTGCAACACTCGAAGGTCGACGCACACTAGTTAATACCGTAAGAGCAGTTGCACAAGAAATCTTCCTGCCCCTAGCTGTTGGGGGTGGTATTCGCTCAGAAGCTGATGCCGCAGCTGTTATCAATGCAGGTGCTGACAAAGTCAGCATCAATACAGCCGCTCTGACAAATCCCACTCTAATCACACAATTATCAACACGCTACGGAAGTCAGGCTGTTATTGTGGCTATTGACGCTAAACGTGAAGAAGATCATTTCACAGTCTACGCACGAAGTGGTCAGACTGCGGCAAATCGAGATGCTGTCGCGTGGGCGAAAGAGGCTGCTGACCGAGGAGCCGGAGAAATTCTCCTCACTTCAATCGACCGCGACGGTACCAAATGCGGGTTTGACTGTGAATTGACAGCCGCCGTTTCAACAGCTGTTTCGATTCCAGTAATCGCTTCTGGAGGTGCTGGGACTTTCGATCACTTCGTGGACGTGTTCACCAGAGGCCAGGGAGACGCCGCTCTCGCTGCATCAATTTTTCACTACGCCGAACACTCAGTCACAGAACTGAAAGACTATCTAGCCAAACATCGGATATCAATCAGATCCTGACAACCCCGCTTTATAATCCGTAACTACACTAGTAGTTTTTTAGAAAATCTTTAAATCACTAATTCTTTGAGAGCATTTACGAGTACAGTGTTTTCTTCGTCAGTGCCAACCGAGATACGTAATTTATCCTTCAGCGAAATCTCATTAAAGTAGCGAACCAAAATGCCTCGCTGCTTAAGTGATTCGTACAAATCTTTTGCGTTTCCTTCCGGAGGACGAACCATCACAAAGTTTGCCTGACTTGGCCAGACGCGAAATCCAAGATTTGTTAATTGATCAGTTAACTTAGTTCGAGACTCTTGGATGCGCGAAACATTATCAAGGGTGTGTGCCGTGTCACGGACAGCCCAAGCTCCAACGTGTGCGGCAATAGCATCCACGTTGTAACTATCTTTAACCTTGGCAAGTTTGTGAATGAGAGCGGGATTAGCAATTCCAAAGCCTAGCCGAAGCCCGGCTAGCGAGTGGCTCTTCGACAAAGTACGAAGCACAACGACATGGTCAAACTTCCGAACTAGCTCAAGTGCATTTTCATCAGCAAATTCAACATAAGCCTCGTCAATAACTAATATACCTTCAAGGCGAACCGCAAGATCAGCCAGTCTGTCGATTGAAGCACAAGTGCCAGATGGACTATTCGGATTAGCAACTAGCGTGAGTGCTGGATCCGCATCAGCGAGAGCCGAGACAGGTAGATCATATGTTTCATCAAAAGGCACTTCAATAACCGGAGCCTCCTGGATAGCAGCCAACGTTCGATAAAGCACGTATGTCGGAACCGGATACGCTACCGTACGTCCAGGACCCGCCACAGCACGCATTAGCATCGTTAGCAAGTCATCACTTCCATTACCCACCAAAATCCACGAAGGTTCAAACCGTAAAATTTCTGCGGCACTTCGGCGGAATTCTTCAGCAAATGGATGTGGATAACGGCGAAGTTCTTCCCCTCCAATTTTCCGTAATGCCTCAATAACGTTTGGGCTTGGAGGATACGGATTTTCATTAGTGTTCAGTTTAATAACACGTGTCCCGAGAGCAGGTTGTTCGCCTGGGGTGTAAGCACTAAGGGCTTCTATCGCAGTTCGAAAACGTTTCATCTTATAGACTTAGTAAATATTCTTATTCCGTGCACTGCTAGTTTACTTCCACTTGGTAAGGTTTCCACAAGATTAGGCTCTTTGCACTGAGCCGTGACAAAATAATGTCAAAATGGGATCGTAGGTTCCTTTAATAGTTCGTATGTTTTTGGAATGAACCAGTAACAATACCAACGTTTGACACAATGTTAATTCCATCGATCGATCTCAAAAACGGTAAGGTCGTACAGTTAATCCAAGGCAAAGACCAAGCTTTGGAAACTTCAGATGTTGATGGCTGGATTGAAAAATTCCAGCATTTTCAGAAAATCCAACTTATCGATCTCGATGCGGCCCTCGGCTCCGGAAACAATAACGACTTACTCCGCTATATATGTGCAAAGCTTCCCTGCCGTGTCGGTGGCGGTATTAACTCGGTCCTCCGTGCCAAAGAAACACTCTCAGTCGGTGCCACGCATGTCATCGTCGGCTCTGCATTATTTCAAAATGGCCGGCCAAACCTCGATATGGCACAAACCCTTTCTGAAGCTGTCGGACGTAACCACATAATCGCCGCCGTTGACAGTCGTGAGGGACAAGTCGTTATCAAAGGCTGGAAGAGTACCGTTCCAATCACAGCTGTTGAAGCCGTTTCAGTTCTTGAGCCCTACTGTGAAGAATTTCTTTATACCCACGTTGATACCGAGGGCTTAATGACGGGTATCGATATGGAAGCTGTTCTCAATGTTAAACGCGCCACAAAGCTCAAGCTGGTAGCGGCTGGAGGAATTAGTACTCGCGAAGAAATAAGTAACCTCGACAAATTAGGAGTCGATGCAGTTGTTGGCATGGCCATCTATACCGGTGCTCTTAAGCTAGAAAAGTTTAGGTGAAATACTAAGAAGTATCCGGTGTCGTAAGTTTAATAACTCAACTCGTTATAGTCTCATTTTCGATTTCAGATCCCTATGATCGACTTCCGAGTGGTTCCCAGCCTCTCGAATGCAGCCAGTTGTGTGCTCTTTCACACTGATCGTTGAAAACCACAGTGAAAAGTTCATCTTTTTTACGGAATGTCAGCTGCTCATCAACAGGAATTAACTGCCCAGATCGACGCACCGCCACAGGTAAAAGAGTGTCTCGTAAATCCGCGTACAGTTCTTTTCGCTCTTCAGGTATTAGAGCCGATGAGGGTATTCGGCGCCAACACTCTATAGTCGCGGTCTTGCGTGCGAGTCGAAGAGCCCATAGTTCGATGTCCCTAGGCTCCACAAACAGAACACTGGCTTTAGCGTGTTTGACCATGCGCTTAGTCACGCTGAGGTGTCCCCTTTGTAGCGCTACCCATACTCGCTTAATCTTAGAAAACTCCTGGGCACGTCGTGCAAAAAGCAAATTAACTTCTTCATTCGGGGTCACGGCAACACAGCCAGCCCGGTCATCAAGCTCTGCACGTAGAAGTACTGACTCAGCAAACCCAGTGCCGAACAACGCTCGAAAACCTGCGACTTCAGCCTCATGAGCCTTGTCTGCGTTCGAATCAAGAAATACAACCTCTTGACCTGCTTCCCTGAAAAGGCGACCTAGAAGTAACCCTACTTCATTAGCTCCAAGGATCACGTAGCCGTTATTAGAAGGACGCCTGACCCCCAATAACTTGGCAACTAGTCCACCGAGTATGCCTTGTACTAACACGGTCACTGCAATAACCAAAAACACCATCGCTCGAAGTTCTTGGCCGACTTCCATTCCTCCGCCACTCAGCTCCTGGGCAAAAAGTGACGCCACGGCTGCGGCAACTATACCGCGTGCACCCATCCATGACAGCAACACCTGTTAACCGACTGAAAGGTCGCTCCCGTAGGTACCGCCCC
>CAZQMT010000001.1:47960-55109 GCA_964594555.1 uncultured Vicinamibacterales bacterium | reverse complement strand
TTTACAGTCACCGAACTGTCCGTGTCCGCCGCTCTGTTTTTTATGTCGACCATGAGCCTCTGTTGCTGCTGTGATCGTTTCTCTGTACGGTACACGAGGAAGCTTTAAGTTGACTTCGACACCGAAACGACGTTTAAGTTTGGCAACCGTTACCTCGATATGTAGTTGACCTTGACCTGAAAGGAGAAGTTCGTTCGTCTGTGCATCCCGACTGTATCGAATAGTCGGATCTTCTTCTTGTAGACGATGCAGAGAAGTGCTGATTTTTTCTTCGTCTCCGCGACTCTTAGGTTCGATCGCGTATGCAAGAACAGGTTCAGCAAACTGGATTGGTGGGAGCACAACTTCGACGCCTTTCTCAGTCAGCGTGTCAGATGTTTGCGTTTCTTTAAGTTTGGCAACCGCACAGAGGTCACCCGCACGTACTTCTGATACGTTCGTCTGATCTTTCCCCTGTAGTAATAGTAGACTTCCCATTCGTTCGTTTGAGTCCTTAGTTAGGTTGAAAATCGTAGCGTCTGATTTCAGCGTGCCTGAGATCACACGGAAGAGAGTGATCCGGCCAGCGAATGGATCAGCGATAGTTTTCCAGACGAAGCTGACAAGTGACTCTTGTGTCGACGCTGGACACTCTATGATCTCTTCAGTTCCAGCCTTTGTGGCCTTGAGAGGATGTTCGGCTGGGGATGGCGCTAGTGCCAGGATGCCGTCAAGCAGCGCCTGTACACCAATATTTAGCAGAGCCGAGGCACAGAACATCGGGAAAACTTTTCTTTCAATAGTGGCCTTCCTGAGGCCCTCTGTGAGTTCGTCTTGTGTTAGTGTTCCAGCTTCAAAGAACTTTTCTAGTAGGTCTTCGTCTGTTTCGGCGACTATTTCGACCAGAGCTTCTCGTGCTGCCTCTGCGTCTTTTTTAGAGTTTTCAGGGATTTCTGTTTCCGTCGGTGTACCAGTGCCGTCCGGTTCGAAAATAATTGCCTTCATTCCGACTAAATCGATAATGCCGTGAAAGGATTTTTCGTCGCCAAGAGGCAGTTGAACTGGGATAACAGTTCGTCCGAATGCGGTCTGCAGTGATTCAAGTGAACGCTTAAGACTGGCTCGTTCTCGATCTAGTCTGTTCAGTAAGATGAGTCTCGGAAGTCCAAATTCTTCAGCGGTAGCCCACACTTTTTCTGTTTGAACTTCAACACCAGATACTGCGTCAACCACCACTAGTCCCACATCACACACGCGCATGGCGGCACGAGCATCGCTGATGAAGTTGGCAAACCCTGGTGTGTCGATTAAGTTAACTTTGTGTTTGTTCCATTCTGCGTAAGCGACACTTGCTGATAGTGTGTGGTGACGTGAGATTTCTTCTTCATCGAAGTCTGTGGTCGTTGTTCCATCGTCGACTCGGCCTAAACGATTTACCATCCCTGAGTTGAAGAGGATGGCAGACGTGAGCTGTGTTTTTCCGGTTCCACCGTGTCCAACTACGGCAACGTTACGAATGTTTTCCGTCTCATATACCTTCATGAGCTAGGTCCTTCCTACGAGATCTGAGGCACTACTCATTCCACACCAGAAAACCCAATTGTAACTGATTCGGGGCTTAGGGTGCGATTGTGTTTGTTGACAGCAGGGCCGATGTTGCTTAGGATTCACCTCGGTTCGATACTTTTAGTCCTATTAAGGTCTCGTTTAGGTGAGGAGTCTTTCGTGGCAGGATTTGTTCCAAAACAGCTCTTTTTTACTAAGGGTGTTGGCAAACATCGAGAGAAGTTGGCTTCCTTTGAACTTGCGCTTAGGTCTGCTGGGATTGCCGCTTGTAATCTCGTACGTGTGTCAAGTATTTTCCCTCCCGGTTGTATAATCATTCCTCGCTCAGATGGTGTGAAGCGTTTAAAAGATGGACAGGTCACGTTCGTTGTGATGTCTGATGTTGCTACGCATGAACCTCACAGGTTGATCGCTGCAACAGTTGGTGTCGCAATACCTCGCGATCCGAAGCTTTACGGGTATCTCTCTGAGCACCATAGTTTCGGTGAGAATGAAAAGACAGCTGGCGATTATGCGGAAGATCTGGCTGCGGAGATGCTCGCGACTACCCTGGGATTAGATTTCGATCCTGATACAAGCTGGGACGAAAAAAAGGAAGTTTACCGTTTATCTAATCGGATCGTTCGTACCCAGAACGTGACACAAACGGCCGTCGGTGACAAAAAGGGTTTATGGACGACCGCGGTGGCGGCGGCGGTCATTGTCCAATAAGGTTTGCTGGCGTTCTTGGGTCGTCATTCATTTCATATTCATTTCCGTTGTTGTTTGTCTGATTTCTCCAGCTCAAGTTCGAGGCCAAGGATTTGAGGTTGTTGGAGCAAGGGCGCTAGGTATGGCAGGGGCTTTTGTGGCTGTGGCTGATGATGCTACTGCTGTTTATTGGAATCCAGCTGGATTAGCTACAGGGGAATTTTTTAGTATTGTGGGTGATCGACAGACGACTGAGGCGGCACCGAAGTCTGACGAGATGTTACAGGCCGGCTACCAGTCGAGTACTACGATCACAGCTATTGGAACACCACCACTCGGGCTGTCCTACTATCGACTAAACTCAAGTGAGCTTGTGTCTCTTGGGAGTAACGATTTTGAAGTAGAGCCTGAGCTGGGACAAAGTGGAAGCTCAGATATTCACGTATCATCGCTAGTAACTAATCATGTTGGTGTCAGTCTAGTACAATCCTTATTAGAAGGAGTTACTGTCGGTGCTACATTTAGATTTGTCAGTGGTTCTGCTGGTTCCGTAAAAAGGTCTCGTGCCAGAGACCTTTCGGAAGAGCTTGATAAATCTGGAATATCCGAATGGCGCTCTAGAAATGTGTTCGATATTGATTTAGGGGCCATGTTGGCGTTCGGAAAGTTTCGTGCGGGACTAGTTGTACGTAATCTTGGCGAACCATCCTTTGAGGCACCAGATGGCAGTCAGTTTCAATTGAAGAGGGTTATGCGAGCCGGCTTAGCCGTGATGCCCAATGATCTTTTGACATTAGCTGTTGATGTCGATTTGAACCGTACTGTGAATGTTTTAGGAGAAAGACAAAACGTTTCGATTGGTGCCGAACGTTGGTGGTTAGATAAGAGGGTTGCGTTCCGCAGTGGGTTAAGGGCGAATACTTTCGGGCCGTCTAGGTTATTGACGGACAGATTACTAGGGGACGAGATGGTGTTGACCGAGGATGGGGAATTGCTGCTCGCGCCCAGTTCTAACGTCTCGCATGGTTACATCCCTTCACGTAATCAAACAGAATAGGTAGACTTTGCGTTAAGGCTTTGGGATCAGTTGACCAGAACACCCATTAAAGAGGGATAGGGACTAACCTTCACCGGTTTCGTGATGGTGCTGTTGGTGCTTAAGGAGATGGGTATGAGATTACATACAGCTAAGGGTTTTACGTTAATTGAGCTCCTCATCGTTGTGGCAATTATCGGTGTTATCGCAGCCATTGCGGTGCCAGGGCTATTACGAGCTAGGATGTCTGGCAACGAAACTTCAGCGATTGGATCTTTGAGGGCTGTTAACACTGCACAGTCTATGTTTGCGGCTAGTTGCGGAAATGGGTTTTATGCTCCATCGCTGGAACTTTTAGCTACTCCCCCCACTATTGCCGGTGGAGATAGTTTCATAGGTCCAGACTTGGCGGCTGACCCATCGATGAAGAGTGGTTACAGCATAACGCTGACTCCTGGTGCTATGGCTGAAGGTTCGCCCGCGTCGTGCAATGGTGCAGCTGCTGGAACCCTCGCGTCTACTTACTTCGTTAGTGCTGACCCGACTCCTGGTGCGGGTGCAAGGTTTTTCGGTACAAATCAAGGTGGTACGATTTTCCAGAGTTCATTAAGAGTGGTTATAACTCAAAATGGTGGGCCAGTTGGTGCGACTCCTATCCAGTGATGGCGGCTTTATCTGTTTAATTTTTTGACGAAGGATTCTATGAACAAGTACCCACGACGGGATACGCAGTCTTCCTCCGTTCGCTTGATGTCAAGGTCGGATCGTAATTTTCTGTTTGTGTTGACTGTGCTTGGACTTCTAGCTTCTTTAACATCGACTTACGTTCACTATCGACTCTTAACTGAAACTGAGTATCTTAGTTTTTGTGATGTTAGTAGCACAGTAAATTGTACGACTGTGTATCTAAGTCGGTTTGGCTCATTAGGTGGTGTTCCTGTGGCTCTTATCGGGACCATCTGGTTCGGCATGGTCTCGCTCCTTCTCATAGCGGAACGTCGGGGACCGTCTACCTATCGGTCTAGTGTGCCATTGTACTTATTCACACTCTCCGGATCTGCTTTGGTAGTTATTCTTTATTTAGCTTTTTCTTCGTGGTTCATTCTTGGAGTTATGTGCTTGCTTTGCGTACTGGTGTACTTTGCAATTATCGGGATCTTTGTGGTGTCTAAAAGAACGATGTCGTTTCACATGGCGTCTCTACCTGGACGTGTCGTTCGAGATTTCCAGGAGATTGGTCGAAGTCCAGTTGCCTCTTTTATTTCAATTACATTTATTGCGATTTCGGCTTTATCCGTAGGATTTTTTTCTAAAGAGTCTTTGCTCGGTAAATATAATGCTGAAGCTGTCTCTGAATTAACTGCATCATCGCTTACCGATGGGCAAAGGCTCGAATTTTCTAACTGGTACGCCTCACAACAGAGAATTGAGGTGCCCGTCGATGCAGGAGATGTCAAGCTTGTTATTGTTAAGTTCAATGACTATCAGTGCCCACCCTGTGGACAAACATTCTTTAACTATAGAGGAATTTTATCGAAATATCGTGATGAATATCCTGGCGAAGTTGTATTTATTACGAAGGATTATCCGATTGATCCTGAGTGCAATGAAAACGTAGAAACGAGTTTGCATGATGCAGCCTGCGAGGCCGCTGTCGCTGTTAGGCTTGCGCGAAAGCTTGGCCAGGAAGATGTTATGGAAGAGTGGCTTTTTGAAAATCAAGTTTCACTTTCTCCAGAGTCTGTTAGAGATGCGGCCCGTGATGTGGCCGGTGTTGAGACCTTCGATGATGACTACCAGTCTACCCTTGAGTTGGTTAAATCTGACATTGCACTTGGTCGGCGTCTTGGAGTTCAGTCGACTCCAACATTTTTTGTTAATGGAGTCAGATTACGGGGGGGACTTGACCGGGAGTACTTCGAAGAAGTGATCAGGCTTGAATTAAAGAATACAAGGAAGTGAATAAATTCCCCTGAATAATCTTGGGGTTTCTTGTCGATTGTGATGATTCTCTCTACTTTCGAGCTTGAACGATGACAAGCTAGCGGTTGCGGTCAAATTTTTATCAGTCCTTGTGCTTTTAGTGTTTGAGTACATGAAGATTCTTTCGCGTAATTAGTTCTTTTCGCCCTGATTTTTGTGTCGGGTACACACAGCATGTGATGCAGGATAGCGCTCAGTTTTTCTTTGTGTTCGCTGTAGGTATCTCGGTGGGTTCATTTTTGAATGTGTGTATTCATAGGCTTCCTCGAAGAGAGTCTGTTGTTACACTGTCTTCCCATTGCTTCACGTGTGCGCGTCCTCTTTTGTGGTTCGAGAACGTACCGTTGTTTTCGTACATGCTTCTTCGAGGTTTCTGCCGTACGTGTCACGCTCGTATTTCTATCGTTTATCCGCTAGTGGAGATGATAACAGGGCTTCTTTTTGTTACTCATTACTGGCAAATTGGATGGCAACCGTTAACCGTCTCTCGATTTATCTTCATTTCAGCGATGGTGGCGCTATGCGTTATTGATCTTAAGCATCGAATGCTTCCAGATGCGATTACTTTGCCTGGAATCGTATTCGGGTTTTCCTTGAGTTGGTTTATGGCGCCTGGATGGCAGTCGTCGCTGATGGGGATTGTGTTTTGTGGGGGAGGAATGTTCGTAATCCGAGAAATTTACTACTGGATACGTAATGAAGAAGGTATGGGGATGGGTGACATCAAAATGCTGGGGATGATCGGAGCCTTTCTCGGTTTGAAGCTAGCACTCTTGACTTTAATGTCAGCTGTGTTGCTCGGTTCTGTTATTGGTATTTTTGTAATTGTTACAGGAAGGGGCGACATGAAACATGCACTTCCGTTTGGTTCTTTGTTGTCGTTCTCTACGATTTTAGCTGTTTTGTCCGGCGAATCAATAGTTGCTTGGTATCTCTCTTTGTACTGAATGAGTTGTTCAATCTGCCATTCCTGTTTGCTTCATCGCACGTTTTAGTTCACTAGCGCTAACGTCGTCGACAATCTCGACATGTCCAAGTCCAGTCGGAAGGACGAAGTGAAGTTTCCCTCTAAGCACTTTTTTATCATGTCTTATAATCTGAAGAGCTTCCTTGGCAGAGAGGTCTGCAATAGGTGGGAGCGGTCCCATCTGCCTAATCAGATTTGAGAGAACACGACGATCGGTCTCTGTGAGCACTTCACGATTGGTAGAAAGTGAAGCTGCTACGAGCAGGCCATAAGCTACCGCTTCTCCGTGTCTGAACCGTTGGTATTTTGTAAGAGCTTCAAGTGCGTGACCGGTGGTGTGGCCAAGATTCAGGACGCGCCTCAAATTTGATTCTCGTTCGTCGGCCGAAACGATCGTTGACTTAATTTTACAGGATTCTTCAATCGTGGGTATAAGTACCGCTGGATCGTGTGAGAAATGCGAGCCCATATGATTTTCAAGTCGTTCTAGAATTTTAGGGCTTGCAATCATGCCGTACTTTACCACCTCGTAAAGTCCGGCACGTAATTCACGACGAGGGAGTGTTTTGAGCAAGTCTGGGTCTATCGATACGAAGCTCGGCGCATAAAAATCACCGATCAGATTTTTGGCTTTGGGGTGATTGACGCCGACCTTTCCACCAATGCTGCTGTCAACTTGGGCCAGCAACGTCGTTGGAATGTGAACCAGAGGTAGGCCTCGCAGGTAGGTTGCTGCTGCAAATCCAGCTGTGTCACCGATGACGCCACCCCCGACGGCGATGATTGTTGAGGCCCGGTCGGCTTCTGAATTTAGTAGGATTTCGTAAATGCGAGAAACCGTTCGAAGATTTTTATGTCGTTCACCTGAAGATATTAAAATAGGTTCGATGTTCGGAATTGCCGCCTGAATAGTTTGTCCATGTAGTCT
>CAZQMT010000001.1:39936-47950 GCA_964594555.1 uncultured Vicinamibacterales bacterium | reverse complement strand
CCAGACAAGTGGGTTCGAAATGGCAATGATACGTGCCCCAAGTCCTTTTTTTTCTAGAAGTTTACCTATGCTGTTAACAAGGCCATTCCCAATGTAGATGGGGTATTCTCCAGTTCCTGACGAAACAGACAGGTGGATTACAGCCATTTAACCTCGAGAAATGGTACTTGCCGTAGGTTAGTGGGATAGTGTTTCAGGCGGTTCATATTTTGACCGTTTCTCGCTTACACCTTCCAAGCTACATTAGAGTCAATGATAGGATAGCAGTACCTGGTGCCTCAACCGAGTTCGACTTGACTAGAATCTTCTTATTTTACAGGCATTAGGTGAGAAAAATTTGATTTTGCCGCGAGATATTTTTGGATGAATTTGATACGGGAGAGCCTTAATGGGTGATAAGAGGGAGGCATTTGTTACTGACGTTACTCCGAGGTCTGAAGACTTTTCACGTTGGTACACTGATATCGTTCGACGTGCTGAACTGGCTGATTATTCTCCAGTCAAGGGTTGTATGGTCATCCGACCTTATGGTTACGCAATCTGGGAACTGATGCAGGATTTGCTAGATCGGCGTTTTAAGGCTACCGGACACGTTAATGCGTACTTCCCGCTTTTTATTCCAGAGTCACTTTTACGTAAAGAAGCCGCGCATGTTGAAGGGTTTGCACCTCAGGTGGCATGGGTAACACAGGGTGGAGATGAAGTACTCGAGGAACGACTTGTCGTTAGGCCAACGTCAGAAGCCATGGTCGGAACAATGTATGCGAAATGGATACAGTCTTGGAGGGACCTTCCGATTTTAGTTAATCAGTGGGCGAACGTAATCAGATGGGAAAAGGTGACCCGGCCATTTCTCCGAACCACAGAGTTCTTATGGCAGGAGGGTCACACAGCTCACGAAACGGAGAGTGAGGCTGAGGAAGAGACTAGGCGCATGCTTGAGGTCTATAAAGACTTCGCTGAAGCTGAGCTTGCGATGCCAGTGATTGATGGTGCTAAGAGTGAGAGCGAGAAATTTGCAGGTGCTTTGCGTACCTACTCTATTGAAGCTCTGATGGGCGATGGACGTGCTCTTCAGGCTGGCACTTCACACAATCTCGGACAGAATTTTGCGAAAGTTTTCGACATTCAATTTCAGGCCAGGGACAAGAGTCTTCAGTATGTTTGGCAGACGTCTTGGGGTGTTTCTACACGTTTGCTTGGTGGACTTATTATGATTCACGGGGATGATAGTGGGTTGGTACTTCCACCTAGGGTGGCACCATATCAGGTTGTGATTGTTCCGATTCCACGAGGAAATTGGCAAGAGACGGTACTTCCTAAAGCTCAGGCGATTAAAGCTGCCTTAGAAGCTAGTGGAATCCGTGTCATGCTTGACGCTCGGGATTCATATACACCTGGTTGGAAATTTTCTGAGTGGGAGATGCGCGGAGTTCCAGTACGTCTAGAGATCGGCCCTAGAGATATCGAAAGATCGCAGGTTCTACTCGTTCGGCGTGACACGAGAGAGAAGCTGCCAGTCGATTCTGACGGCCTTGAATCGCGTGTCCATGAACTTCTTGAACAAATTCAAAAGGAACTTTTTAAACAGGCGCTGAAGTTCCGTGAGGAGCATACGGTGCGAGTTTCTTCCTACGAAGATTTTAAAGAGGTGATGATAGGAAGGCCTGGTTTCGTTATCGCATCCTGGTGTGGAAGTAGTGTCTGTGAAATGCAGCTCAAAACTGAAACCCAGGCAACGATAAGAAACCTCCCGATTAACGATTCGTTATCGGACAGAAAATGTATTAAGTGTGGCCAGCCATCTACGACCGAAGCTTATTTTGCGAAGGCTTACTAAGTAACTACAAAGTAGTCATCTGTGATTCCTATTGAAGGAGATTATCCCTCCTGGAATTTTAGCGTCGGCTGGAGGTGAAATTTGGTTCTGACTCCAGAAGAGGCCCAGATTTTTTCTTAGGAGAGCTGATGAGTTTATCTGAAATATCTGGCCACCTATCTATAAAGCGCTTAATTACTCGGTGTCGCCGTGTGAGTCTTTCACGTTTGTAAATGAGTTGAAAGGCTTCTCGAAGTTGTTCGTGCCACCAGGGAGCTTCTTTCGACGGGCTCGTTCGCGTATAGGCAGTGGCGAGTGCGTCAAGACTGGAAGCGTCTCCTGCATCTGATTTTGCTGTCAGAAAACCGACTGGTAGCTGTCGACGTGCCGACGAAAGGGTTTCCCGAAGTTCGTAGAGCGCGACGCGACTTCCACGAGCGGTCAATACTCTGTGCACTGATGCTCTAACAGTCATCCATTTAATTCTGGTTGATTCTGTACTTTGATCCTCACGTTCTTTGATCACGCCGAGTAGCCGGTGGAGTGTGGTTAGGGGCATCGTTGGGGCTTTTTCGTCTATCAGTTCTCGAAACGCTGTAGGATTGTCTGGGAGTGAGTCTTTGACTGTTACGGTCACATTGTTAGGAAGCTGAGTTTTCTTGGATTTCTTACTTTTCCAAGCTTCAGCACGCTTTCTGATCTGGGTGCTCTTGTCGCTCTTTAAACGTACAAGGATTGGGGCGATTACGTCCTGAGGGATTTCGGTGAGTGCATCGATTGCTGCGAGTCTAATGGTATTCTTTCCTCGTGAATCGAGTGCGATGGCTACCAGGCGATCGAGTGCCGTTTCAGAGGTTTCGCTGTCTTTAGACCAAATGTGGCTACGTACAACTCCGACGGCAGCCGTGCCGACTTTGTTGTCTTTATCTCTAAGTGAAGCGAGGGCGGGTATTAAGGCTCGCTTGTCCCCGATGGCTTCGAGTGTACGGAGAATCGCAGAGCGAACCGTGCTTACGTGTGTCTTGCGCAACAGTATCAAGAGACGTTCGACGGCGCGTGGTCCGATAATCGCGAGTCTGGCGATTGCAGTTTCTCGTTGTATCGAAGAGCCACTTTCAAGATCCGTGAGGAGTCGCCCGATTTCTCTTGCCGCGGATGCTTTGATAACCATAGGTGCTAATCTTGGATTTGTACTTCAAGTAAAAATACAACCGCTTGACTTCGAGTATAGAGGATATTCATGAGAATAGTCATTGTATCGGCTCTTGTCTTATTAGTTGTAGGGATGAAGGTATGGGCAAGTCCTCAGTGGGTCAGTCCTCGGGCAACGGTTGTCTTCAAAGATCAGACGCGTGTGACAGTGGAGATTGCCGACACCGATAACAAAAGGCAGCGTGGTCTAATGTTTCGTGAGGCGCTTAACCCGAATGAAGGAATGATCTTCATCTTTAACGAGCCTGGATTCTATCCATTCTGGATGAAGAATACACTGATTTCTCTCGACATGTTATGGGTCGATGCTAATGGGAGAATTGTTTCTATTACTCAGTCGGTTCCGCCATGTGAGGCTGATCCATGCCCTTCCTATCCCCCTTTGGCTGGTTCAAGCGCACTCTACGTTGTGGAGGTGGTGGCCGGTTTTACTAGGCAGCACGGTGTCAAGGTCGGGGATATCCTGGTCATTGAAGGGCTCTAGTATTCCACGAGTTGACTAGGGATAGAGAAAGCTTGTTTAAGTGACATGTGAGTTCCTCTTAATCTGAAGTTCGTTTTTCAAAGACCCATGCGATCAGTATGCTTATCAGGTAGAGAACAAACATTGGAGCTGCCATCAAAGACTGCGTAACGACGTCAGGTGTTGGAGTTAGAATGGCGGCTACTACAAAGATGAGCAGTACAGCGTATTTAATATTTCGCAGTAGGAATCGCGCTGTAACGAGCCCGATTCTGGCTAAGAAAAAGACAAGGGTGGGAAGCTGGAAAATCACACCGAAGGCAAGGAGCATGCGTGTATAAAGTGAGAATACGGGGCCGATCTTTGGGGTGAAAGCCATGTAATCGGTAGAGAAGCCAGCGAAGAATCTCCATGCCCATGGAAATACCATAAAGTGTGAAAAAAGTCCGCCACCGACGAAAAAAATCGTGCAGAAGAAGACGAATGGAATCGCATAACGCTTCTCATGGGCATATAGTCCAGGAGCCACGAAGAGCCAAAGTTGTGTAAAGAGAACGGGAAGCGCTAACACTATGGCCATGAGGGCTGCGATTTTGATGTAGAGCAGAAATGCTTCTCCTGGCTCTGTGTAAATCAGTTTTCCTCCCTCAGGCAGTACATCCTGAAGAGGACGCATGATGAAGGCAAAAACACGTTCGATGAAAGCCAATGAAATTACGAATGCTACGAACAGGCCACCGATCACCCAGACAAGTCGTGAGCGCAACTCATCGAGATGCTCGAGAAATGACATCCGACTAGAATCGGATTTAACGTCATCTCTGGGCTCGAGCGAACCAGAATCTTTGGTGTCGCGCAGTGACTCCATCCGCTCGTCGTGGTTGGATTCGAGGGCCATTACCTCGCGATTAGGGGCTGGAAGTTGTTGAATCCGTAGCTGGTTGCTTGTCCGTCGTTGGTGTCACGTCCTGTGAGGCTTTCTGATCTTCGAGACGAATTTCTTCGTCTAGAGTAGTTCTGAGCTCGTTTGAGGCTCTCTTAAACTCAGACAGGCTTCGCCCAAGCGATCGGCCCAAATCTGGTAGTTTTCGAGGGCCAAATATGATCAGAGCGATCACAAAGATTACAATCAGTTCCGGCATCCCAATTGAACCGAACATTTCAACACCTCTATGCTGATCTTAGTTTCCAGTGAGTCTATCGGTTCTGGCGCTTACACCTCACCGCACCAGGTTCATTATAGAAACCCTGATGGGAATTGGTCAAGCTAATGACATCTTAGTTGTTCCTGGAAGTCATTGCACCATATAGGTTTGTTTGGTACCATTTTCCGCATACATGCGCCGTTACAGCTTTTTATCTGGAGCCGTATTTATCGTAATTATTTCGGCCCTCGTTGGTGGAGTTTACGGTCGAAGTTTACTCGAAACGCAGAATCGACTTTCGAGATCTTTGAGGATATTTACCTCGGCGCTTGCAGCTGTTCAAGATAACTATGTTGAGGAACTTGAATCTGAACGTTTAGTTTATGGTGCTGTTCGGGGAGTGGTTCAAACTCTTGATCCACACTCGAGCTTCATGGACCCAAAATCTTATGCGCAACTTCGTGAACGTCAAGAAGGTCGCTATTATGGACTTGGCATCACGATTACAGTCATAAATGGAGACATAACTGTTGTAGCGCTGTTCGAAGGATCCCCAGCCTACCGACAGGGGATCAGGCGTGGAGACGTTATTGCGAGGATTGAAGGTGAAAGTGCCAGTGACTGGACAAGTGATCAAGCTGTTAAGGTACTAAGAGGTCCAAGAGGGAGCTCGGTCAAGATTTCCATCCGCCGGCAAGGGTACGAAGAGCTTGTTGAGCTCGAAGTTGAACGCGATGAAATCCAAATACCGACAATCCTTGGTTCGTTCATGCTGAAGGATTCAACAGCCTACATCAGGCTTCGAGACTTTTCTGAGACCACGGATCGAGATTTATATGATGAGCTCAAGAAGTTGTCTGAACAAGGGATGCAAAGACTTTTGTTGGACCTTCGTGATAATCCTGGTGGGCCTCTTGATCAAGCGATTCGAGTAGCCAACCGCTTCCTTGAGCGTGGGGATTTAATTGTATACACGAGGGGCCGTGTTCAGAATGCTGATCAAGACTATCGAGCGACGAAGAAAAGTGAATTTTCAGATTTGTTGCTCATTGTTTTGGTTAACAGAAATAGTGCCAGCGCTTCAGAAATTGTTGCTGGTGCAATCCAGGACCATGATCGAGGCCTGATTGTAGGTGAAACTACTTTTGGAAAAGCTTTGGTTCAATCTATATATAGAATTAGTCATGGTGCTGGTCTTGCTCTCACCACGGCTCGTTACTACACACCGAGTGGTCGTCTTATTCAGAGGCCTTGGGACGGCACTTTTGACGAGTACCTAACTTACTCTCTTAGAGATCAGAGTGATGAGCTGCCGCGTTCCAATGAACAGCTGAAGTACACAGATGCTGGTCGAAAGGTTTTTGGTGGTGGGGGAATCCAGCCAGACCATCCTAAAACTGGGCCGATCGAGGGTTTTAACCCGACAAAGTTTGGGAGGCTTTTGTACGCACGACAACTTTTTGCTACCTACGCGCAGAAATTTTCTATTGAAAATGATACTAGGTTTGGTATGGATGCCACCGACAGAGAATTGTTAGACCAGGACTTCATTGTGGATACGGATATGGTAAAGGACTTTTTTGACTTCGTCCGGAGCCAGCGCGTGAAAATTGATGTGCAGCTGGCCAAAGAGGATGATGTGTTTATCCGGACAATGATTAGATATGACATTGATCTTGCTTTATTTGGTGTTAAGGAAGCGAGACGTCGGATGATAGCTGAAGATCCACAGGCGAAATTCGCGCTAAGTTTGTTTTCTGAGGCTGAGAAGCTTACGAAGAAGGTTGCTGAAGGCCTTGGCAGTCCTGTTGGGGTGAATTAAATCATTCTGATTCAGAGGGAAATCTTCATTCTCGCAATATCTTGTGTATGAATCAGGTCTTGCCACAACCGCTTGGCCTTGCTAGACTGGCGACCGCTTAGCTAGCCCCATGGCATTATCCTTCTCGAGGTGGATCATTGGTGGGCCAGGTGGTCTTACGCGGTCATTCCTTTCATTGGAATATAAGCAGTTCGTGGCGCTCAGTGTCACTTGATCACTGTGATCTGTCGAGCGTTCCTGTGAACTCGTTTTGTATTTTTATGGATTGTATAGGAACGGTATAGGTTTGAGGAAAAACTCGATGCATTTGCAACGCCTTGAAATCTCAGGATTTAAGAGTTTTCCTGATCGTTCGGAATTATCTTTCGAGTCAGGAGTTACTGCCATTGTGGGCCCGAACGGGTGCGGTAAGAGTATTGTCGTTGATGCGATCACGTGGGTTCTTGGTGAGCAGAGTGCCAAGAGTCTTCGTGGAGAACGCATGGAAGATGTCATCTTCAGTGGCAGTGATGCTAGGCGTCCAACGCCAGTAGCTGAAGTTAGGCTTCAGTTTGCTGGTGTGGCGATGACACGTGAATCTCCATCCGCAGAAAATGGTGATTTGGGTGGAGCAGAAGGAGCTACTGAGGTTAATGAAAATGATCGTCGTGAGGAGAAGGCCTCTCGTTTTTTGAGCCAGCCTCACGACGTTGAAGTGGCTCGTAGGTTGTACCGTTCTGGTGAGAGCGAGTATTTGATCGACGGATCGATATGTCGCCTGAGAGATATTCAGGACCTGTTAATGGACGCAGGAGTGGGCATTAAGGCATATGCCATTATCGAGCAAGGCAAAATTGGTCAAATTTTGGGTGCGCGCCCGACAGAAAGACGACAGTTGATTGAGGAAGCTGCCGGTGTGACGAAGTACAAGACACGCCGACGCTCGGCAGAGCTCAAGCTTGAGGCGGCACAGCAAAATCTTATGCGTGTCGATGATGTTGTGTTCGAGGTTGAGCGACAACGTGCTGCACTTAAAAGGCAAGCAGCTAAGGCTCGAAGATATCGGCGTCTTAGAGATGAGCGCCGTCATTGGGAGGTAGTTGTTTTCGCAGGACGCTATCGGAAGTTGACACAGGCGTTAGGAGCTAGTTCAGGGAGAATTAAGGATGCTAACGTTCGTGAAGTGGCGACTACCACTCAACTGGCTGAACAGGAGACTCTATTAAAGGGATTACGTTCTGAGTTGTTTCAATCTGAAGCTCGTTCGACGACAGCACTTAAGACGGCTCATACGAAGGAGCTCGAGATTGGATATCTGAGAAAGGAGATCGAATTTTCGAATAAACAAGAGATTGATTTTAAGGCGGCCATTGAGGAAATCAAGGTTGAGCTTGAGGATCTTGAGGGACGTCTTGAGCCGTCGATCCTTGAGTTGAGTGTTCGACGTAAAGCTGCTGCTGGAGCGGCTGAAGAGCTCGAAGTTGCCAAACAGCGGCTTACGTCTGAGGATACTCAGACTGTAAGGCTGCAGCGAGCTGTAGAACAGCTAGAGAATGATGTGGATTCGGCAAGGG
>CAZQMT010000001.1:31266-39926 GCA_964594555.1 uncultured Vicinamibacterales bacterium | reverse complement strand
TTTCACCACGCTGTCGATCAGATTCGATCTGGGCAAGAGCGTCTTTCCGGAGAAATGTCTGCCCTTGATACTGAGGCAACTGATTTAAACATCAGTCTTCAAGCGACGGGGAAACTTGATCTTGAGGTAGCCAACAAGCTCGAACATGCCTCGAGATTACTGGCCGAGACGAGTGATGTTCGTGCTGACCGAGAGTCAAGATTAGTAAATATGAGGACTTCAGCGGGAAATCTCAGGGACGATCTAAAAGCAGCCGAATATCGTTTGGCAGGAATGTCCGCACGTTTGAGTTCCCTCGAAGAGTTCGATGCAGCACGCTCTGGCTATGCTGATGCTGTACGTATGCTCCTTGCCGATGAAACAGGTCGGGTTCGCCACTTTGGTTCAGTCGCTGACTATGTGGACGTTGACCGCCGGTATGAAACAGCGATTGAAGTGTGTCTTGGAGATCTACTTCAGTGCGTTGTTGTACAAGGTCTAGAGGATGTAGTTACAGCTCTTTCGGTCGTTCGTGAGGATGGTGCTGGTCGCTGTGGCTTTCTCGTACTTGATGAGCTAAATACTGACGAAAAAAACAGAATTACTCCGCCTATAGAATCGCTTGTATCAGCAGTATCTGTCATACGGACGACTGGTGAGTTGGCCGAGGCTGTCAGACGGGCAATCGGTGAAATATGGATTGCGCCTACGTTCGAACAAGCGATGGCTGCATCACGCTTAACGTCTGCGCCTATTGTAACGTTAGACGGAGACGTTGTTAAAGGTTCCTGTGTTGTCTATGGTGGTTCTCGTAAAGAGGCCTTGGGGATTCTCTCTGCGAAACGTGAGATCAAGGAACTCCACGACAGCGTCAAATTAGAAAGTACAAAAGCTGATGGGTTGGGGACTGAGTTAAAAGATTTGGATCTAGAAATCTCTGAAGCAGAGTTGGCTCTGACTACCTTGGCCTCAGAGTGTCATCAGCAAGAGAAATCTGTTCTAGGTTTGGAATTGCGTCACACACACGTTACAGACGAAAAAGAGCGGTTGCTTCGTAAGAGGACACTTGTTTTAACTGAACGATCTCGAATAGTTGAGGAGCTCGAGGCACTAGAAAGAAGAGAAACAGAGGCGTCGTCTTCGATTGTCAAGATTGAGGAAGAGCAGAAAGAGGCGAGCGAAACATTAACTTCTGGCCAGCGCCAGCTTTTTGAGACGCGACAGTCAGTCGAAGTTTCTAGCCAGCGATTAGCTGAAACGAAAGCGTCCTACGCGGCTCTTGGTGAGCGGACAACTGCATTTGAGAGTGAGGTGGACCGTCTCGAGGAGGCTTCACAGGAGTTCAAAAATCGAGTGGGATCTAGAACTACTGAGAGGCATAAACTTGAGGTCCGCCTTAAGAACGTTCAAGGTTCAGTTATAGAGAATGAAGACCTACTCACGAAGACACTTAAGGATTTCGATGTATCGAGTGGGGAAGTTAGTTTAGCCAAGCGACGCACTGACGAGCTTCAGACGAAGTGCCAGACTCAAGAAACGTCGCTTCGAGATGTGAATGACGTACTTACCAATGTGCGAAGCGAGATCGCAGAATTTCAGGTTTCCCGTGCCACTATTGAAGCGGATCTGGCCAACCTTGCTGCATCATGTCTGGATACTCTTCAGATTAGCCTTGATGAGGCAGAGATACAGGCTAAAGAATTCGAAAAAGAAAATATTATACATGTGAGTACAGAATCTGGACGAGATGTTGACGATGACGATGTGTCATTGGCATCAGAGCAGGAGAAGACTGAGGCGACAGAACTGAGTGAGGAAGATGTTAGTGGTGGCTTGCCAGAGTCGGCGGGAGAAACTCCAGAAGATATTGTTAGAAAACTCAGTGAAAGGATTAGTAAGCTCGGTCCTATAAATATGATGGCAGTCGAACAGTTTGATGAACTTGAAGATCGGCATGGTTTTCTCAGCGGACAGCGGAAAGATATTCTTGAGGCGATTGCTACAACGACCGAAGCAGTTGAACGAATTGATAAGGTTACACGTGAGAGATTCCAGGAAGCGTTTACTGCCATTAATTCTTTGTTCCAAGGTACATTTTCTACATTATTTGGTGGTGGACGAGCCGGGTTAGTTTTACTTGATGAAAATGATTTACTAGAAAGTGGAGTCGATATCGTGGCTCAACCGCCTGGGAAAAGACTCCAGAGCATGCAGTTGCTATCTGGTGGAGAAAAAGCTCTTGCCGCCATGTCTCTCATGTTTGCAATTTTTCAATATCGGCCAAGTCCATTCTGTCTTCTCGACGAGATCGATGCGCCGCTTGACGATGCGAATATTGGTAGGTTTATTGAAATGCTGAAGGGGTTGCAGGCGTCAACACAGTTTGTCTTAATTACTCACAATCGTAAGACGATGGAAATTGCCGATCGACTCTACGGTATTACCATGGAGGAGCCAGGCGTATCCCGTCTGATTTCCATGGAATTAAGGTAGACGGTTCAGCTCTTGATGAAGCTCAAGATTAGTGAACTGGCGGTTTCATCTTTTGTTATGACTGCGAAGGTTTATCTTTTTTACTAGTAGATCGATTTTCTGACTGCTCAGCTTTGCTCTCATTTAGTAGAACTTTTCGGCTCAGCCTAACTTTTCCTGCCGGGTCGATGTTAATAACCTTAACCAATACCTGTTCACCTTCTTTTAATTCATCTCGTACATCTTTAACTCTGTAATTTGCAATTTCAGAAACATGTAGTAGACCGTCAACACCTGGAAGGACTTCAACGAATGCACCGAAGTCCGTGATTCGTTGTACTTTTCCCGTGTACGTTTTGTTGAGTTCTGGCGTGGCAGTCAATTCTTTGATGATATTAATGGCCTGTTGTGCGGAGTCTTCATTAACTGACGCAACGTTTACACGACCATCATCTTCCACATCGATTTTGGCTCCTGTGCGCTCAATGATGCTTCGAATCATTTTGCCTCCAGGTCCAATAACGTCACGAATTTTATCAACAGGAATTTTTATTGTCACAATACGAGGTGCAAAGGTCGAAATATCAGAGCGTGGTTGAGAGATCGCATCTTCCATATTTTTCAGGATGTGTAGGCGGCCTTCGAGCGCTTGTTTTAGGGCTTCTCTGAGAATATCTTTCGTTATACCAGTTACCTTGATGTCCATCTGGAGTGCGGTGATCCCGCCGGTCGTTCCGGCGACCTTAAAATCCATATCGCCATAGTGGTCTTCAGCGCCAGCGATGTCGCTTAAGATGGCGTGACGACCGGTGCTCTCATCCATGATCAGTCCCATGGCGACACCTGCCACGGGAGCTTTCAGTGGAACGCCTGCGTCCATCATGGCCAACGCTCCGCCACAGACACTCGCCATCGACGATGACCCGTTTGATTCGAGAATGTCTGACACAATTCTTACGGTGTAGGGGAAGGCATCCTCTTCTGGCATTACGGGAATCAGGCTTCGCTCAGCCAGATTTCCATGGCCGATCTCTCGGCGCCCTGGCCCTCTGAGAAACTTGACTTCGCCAACCGAAAAGGGAGGGAAGTTGTAGTGCAACATGAAGCGCTTACGAGTTTCTCCAGCTACGCTTTCGATCTTCTGCTGGTCGTCAGACGTGCCGAGGGTAGCTGTGACAAGGGCCTGGGTTTCGCCGCGGGTAAATACGGCAGATCCATGGACCCGAGGCAGCACCCCGATCTCAGACCAGATGTTCCGGATTTGATCGAACTGTCGACCGTCGAGGCGCTGGTTCTGTTCAAGTACCTCCGCCCTCAGGATCTTTTCCTTGAGTTCTTTGAAGACACGCTTGGCCTGTGAGCGTTGATCGTCATCCTCGAATGATGCCCTGACTACAGCCTGTCCTTCCTCGTGCCTGGCATAGCTTTCGAGCTTGTCGCGGATACGCATTGCCGCGGCTAGCTGTCCACGGGCCTTTTTCTCGACTTCGTTGACCACGTCGGCGTCCATCTCTGGAGCGGTGACTGAAAGTTTGGTTTTTCCCGCGGAGGCTGCAAGTTCATCGATTATCGAGACGATTTGACGGATTGCATCGTGCCCAGTTTGGAGGGCAGTAAGTATCTCCTCTTCGGAGACTTCGAGTGCCCCGGCTTCAACCATGACGATGGCGTCGCTGCTTCCCGAGATGATTAAGTCCAGGCGACTCTTCTGACGTTCCTCATAGGTTGGATTAATGAGGTACGTGTCGTCCACGAGACCGACCCTGACGGCGGCCACCGTCCGCTGGAGCGGAATCGATGACAAGGCGAGTGCGGCGGAGGCACCGGTCAGTGCTAGCACGTCGGCGTCGTTGTCAGCGTCAGCTGAAATGACCCAGGCTACGACCTGAGTTTCTCGATTCCAGCCTTCAGGAAACAAGGGGCGAATAGGGCGGTCAATGAGCCGACTGGTGAGAACTTCCTTTTCAGGAGGTTTTCCTTCGCGCTTAAAGAATCCGCCGGGGATACGTCCCGAGGCGTATGTGTTTTCGCGAAAATCTACAGTGAGTGGTAAAAAGTCAATGCCCTCGCGTGGATGAGGTGAATAGCAGGCGGTGACGAGCACCATTGTGTCGCCGTACCGGACTACGATAGAGCCATTCGCTTGCTTAGCTAACTTTCCCGTTTCGATCGAGAGGGTCTCCCGACCTATTTTGACTTCACGTCTTTCCATTTTTATTTGCCTCAGTTGCTGCGCGTAGGGTAAGGAGGGATAGTAATTAACACCTGCTGGGGGTGAACCGGTAAACACCGGCTGCAATCTTTTGCTTTATTTTCTGATACCAAGCCGACGAATGAGATCCGCATAGCGTCCAGCATCCTTGCCCTTAACATAGTCGAGCAATCGTCGACGCTGGCCGACGAGCTTAAGTAGACCTCTTCGAGAGTGATGATCCTTAGAATGTGATTTAAAGTGTTCTGTCAGATAGCTAATCCGATCACTTAACAGGGCAACTTGGACTTCTGGGGATCCAGTATCACTTTCGTGAAGCCTGTAAGAGCCGACTATCTCTATTTTTTTTTGGCTGTCTTGACTCACACCAACCACCGCTACATACAAAGTACTGAGAGTTCTCCCACCAAGCGAAAACTCTTATGGGAACCCGTCACAACGTTTAACGATGCACGGAAATTACTAGCTAGCTTATACCAGAACTACAATCGGACGCAACGTTCGATCGTGCCGTGAGTATTCTCCGATTGCGAGTAGGTTTTTGTCTGGTCCGAACACGCGAGTAAGTACGGAGACGTCTCTAGATGTTGTGATTTTTGATGCAAGAGACAGTTGCTCACCTACGTCTGTTTCGGAAATAGGTTGTCCATGGGCTACGCGGCTTGCAATCTTTACGCTCAGCATGATCGATGGTGCAGAAGGAAGTAATTCTTCAAGTGGGATACACGCAGCGACAGCGCCTTCGACGTTTTGTTCGAATTCGTCTAGAGAAATAGCTCGATCGAGTCCAAAATCTCCGCTACGGATCCTTCGTAACGAAAACAAGTGTGCACCGCAGCCAAGTTTTCTTCCGAGATCGTGCGCTAATGATCTTACGTAAAAGCCGGTTGAGCATGAAATATGGAGACTCACCACGTTGTTTTGAAATGAGGGTAGGGTGAGTTCGTGCACTGTTACGGGCACAGGCTTTGGTACAACTGGAACACGCTTTCTTGCCAACTTGTAAGCTCGGATTCCGTTAATTCTCTTCGCAGAAAATGGGGGTGGTTGTTGATTATAGCTCCCGCGGAAGTCCTCGAGAGCAGCCTCGATATCTTCTTGAGAACACAGTGGTTCTGTCTGCGTGGCTATGGCTGGTTTTCTTCCGCTCATGTTTATCAGAACTGAGCCAGATGGGGGAGTAATTGGTTGTCCGGTTAAGTCGTAGGTATCAGTTTCCCAGCCTAGTCTGATTTTCGCCTGATAGTGCTTAGCGCCGGTACTTACAAAACGTGCAAGTCTGGTCGCTTTTCCGATTACGAGTGGGAGTACACCCGTTGCCATCGGATCGAGAGTGCCGGTGTGGCCGACTCTTTTGAGTCCAGTAAGATGCCTAACGCGGGCTACCACGTCATGAGATGTTGGACCAGACGGCTTGTCAATAACTAATACGCCGTTCATGTCTACGGGGTACGGTTTTCGCTGACCAGATCCACCGCTTCAACGATTTCCTTAAGGATCGTTGTTTTTACAGCTTCAAGATCTCCGTCTGCTGTGAAGCCCGCGGCATTTTTATGCCCCCCTCCGCCGTGACGCGTAGCAATTTGTCTGATGTCGATATCACTTTTTGATCTAAGGCTGACTCTGAAATTGTTAGGCGAGGTATGCTTGAGAAACATAACGGCTAAGATTTGTCTGGCACTTAAAGGTAGGTTCACAAGACCTTCCGTGTCATCGTATGTGCACCCGGTATCTTCAAGTAGGGATTGATCGAGATTTAGTATTGCAACTCGTCCCGAATCGTCAAGCTCCATACGTTCTAACAGCAAACTGATTAACTTCAATCGACCGATCTTGTCATTATCAAAAACCATCCTTGACATTTTGATTGGGTCAATACCAGCGTCTACCAGACAACGGCAGATCTCGAACGTTCGGGATGTTACATTGGAGTGCCTAAATGATCCTGTGTCGGTAAGGATACATAGATAGATGTAGGCAGCGATTTCTCGATCTAGAGTAATGCCGATTCCGCAGATAATCTCATAGATCATTTCGCCACACGCTGCTGCGGTTGGGTCAAACCAATTGACGGCTCCGTACTTTTTGTTGCCAATGTGATGGTCGATATTAATTAAGAAATAATGTCCGAGCCCATCCACTTGCGGTCTTGCTAGATCAGTACACTCCATAACGATGGCTGCGTCGTACTCACCATTGACTGTGCTAGCTATTTCGATCCGTTCGATGCCTGGTAAACTCAAGTAAGGTTCTGGTACCGGGTCGCTGTTTACGATTCGTACTGACTTCCCAAGTTTTTCTAATGCGCATGCCATCGCGAGCTGTGATCCAATTGAATCCCCGTCTGGGCTCGCATGTGATGTGATTAGAAAACTATTTCTGACCGTCAGCTCATGCTGTATGAGCTGAATGGGTGATAAATTATCGGTCATCAGAGTTTCCTGTGTTTGGTTCGTTTGACAAGCCGGTGGTTTCAGTTTTCTGTTGATCGGGACGAAGTTCACTAAGTAATTCCTCGATCCGATTCTCGCTTTCTACAGATTCATCGAATTTGAATTCGATCGTCGGCACACGTCTAAGACTAAGACGTTTACCCACTTCCCGTCTTAAGAATGAGTTCGCACGTTTGAGCGCGCGAGCTGTATCTGCTCGATTTTTGAGATCTCCAAGTACGGTGTAATAGACTTTTACAAGTCGAAGATCTCTAGTTGTGTGCACACGGGTAATCGTAATGAAGCCGATGCCTGGGTCTGTCACTGCATGCACTAGCAATTCACCGAGCTCAATCCGAATTTGATCGCCAACGCGATCTGGCCTTGATCCTTGGTGCATCTTTAGACTCTTACTAAATAAGTTCCTCGTGTACTACTTACATTGATTGTCGAATATTTCCCTTGTTGCCAAACTTAGATTCACTCGTTACTTCGAATTGTTACGTTAGAAAATCCATTTGGGTTCTCGTAATTAGACCTGGCTGCACACGTTCAATCTCGTCTATGGCTGAGTTTAGTGCCTGGTCGACAGCGACCTGAGTATTACTAACGGTAACAATCCCGATTTGGGTTCGTTGCCACTTGTCGAGATGTTCAACTTCAGCGGACGCGACATTGAACTTTTTGAGCCGATCTTTCACCCTCCTGAGAAGCATTCGTTTTTCCTTAAGTGAATGTGCTTCTGGAAAGTGCATCTCAACAGATAATAACGCAACGATACTGGACATTCGACTCTTTGGATGTTTACCTTTGAAAACAGGTTGTTGTACTTGATCTTTTCGATGGATCTAGAGAGTCTTGACTAAATGGTTGCTGCAATCTTTTCAACGGAGAATGCCTCGATTGTATCGCCGACCTTTATGTCGTTGAAACGGTCAAAAGCTATTCCACATTCAACACCAGCCTTCACTTCATTCACGTCATCTTTAAAGCGACGAAGTGATCCGACAGGGCCCTCGAAAATCACGACACTATCACGAAGGAGACGTGCTTGTGCTTCGCCAGAACGTGTAATGCGACCATCTGTCACAATGCAGCCTGCGATAGTGCCGAATTTTGGGACCTTAAAGGTTTCACGGACTTCAGCTCGACCTAGATGTACTTCTTTGATAGGGGGTTCGAGGAGGCCTGCCATGGCCTTTTTAATTTCTTCGGTGACTTTGTAGATTATCGAGTGAAGTCGAATGTCGACATGTTCACGTTCGGCGATGTCTGTAGCATTGCGATCCGGTCTAATACTGAATCCGATGATGATCGCATTCGATGCGGAAGCTAGTAACACGTCGGATTCACTAATAGCACCGACTCCACTATGGATGATCAAGATTTTTACACGTTCATCACTCAGTTTAGTGAGTGTGTCACTAAGAACCTCTGTTGAGCCCTGTACGTCAGCCTTAATGATGATTGGAAGTTCTTTGACGCTGCCCTCAGCAATTTGACTCTGAAGAGATTCGAGCGTTAGGCGCGTGCCTTTTCCGCCGAGAGCCTTTTCTTTAGCCTGG
>CAZQMT010000001.1:27562-31256 GCA_964594555.1 uncultured Vicinamibacterales bacterium | reverse complement strand
GTCGCAACACGGCGATTTGTCTTGCCTTGACTGTGTCAGTAAGCGCTTGGAAAGTGTCACCGGGGTGTGGGATTCCACCGAGTCCTAGGACTTCAACCGGTGTAGATGGAGGTGCTGATTTCACCTGTCTTCCGCGGTCATCAATGAGTGCACGAACCTTGCCAACGCTAGTTCCAGCGATGAATGTGTCACCGACATTAAGTGTGCCATCTTGGACAATGATGGTTGCCACGGGACCGCGTCCTCGGTCAATCTTAGCTTCAAGTACTGTGCCTGTCGCGTTACGTTTGGGATTGGCTTTAAATTCGCCCATATCAGTAACGAGTAACACCATCTCAAGGAGTTGATCGAGGTTTTGGTTGTTTTTTGCCGAGACCTCAACGAGTACAGTCTGTCCGCCCCACGCCTCTGGAACTAGATCAAGTTCAGCGAGTTCTTTCTTGACAAGTTCAGGATTAGCGTCGGCCTTATCGATCTTATTAACGGCAACTATTATAGGTACGTTAGCAGCCTTTGCATGGTCGATGGCCTCACGTGTCTGGGGCATCACTCCGTCGTCTGCTGCTACTACCAATATCACTACGTCTGTGACTTTAGCGCCGCGAGCCCGCATCATCGTGAAAGCTTCGTGTCCTGGTGTGTCTAAGAAGACGACTGGACGGCCATCAGTTATGACCGAGTAAGCACCGATATGTTGCGTGATTCCACCGGCTTCTCGCTCTGCAACACGAGTTTTACGAATTGTGTCAAGTAGGGAGGTTTTGCCGTGATCCACATGTCCCATTACTGTAACTACAGGTGCACGTGAAACCATATCTTCTGGATGAAGATCTTCAGATTCAACTTGGAGTATGTCTTCTTCGAAACTTAGCATTTCGACGTCGGCACCGAAGTCACTAGCGATGAGTGTCGCAGTCTCTGTGTCAAGTGTTGTGTTAATGGTCATCATTAGACGACGTTCGATGAGCTTCTTAAGGACATCTTTAGGTCGAGCATCCAACTTTTCTGCCAGGTCTTTAACAGTTGTTCCCTCAGCTAATGTGATGGTACGGGTTATCGGCGGTGGAGCTGCTGGTGTTGGTGCCGGTGCTTGTGGACGTTGTGGCCGGCGGCCGCTTCGTCGACTTCCGGCGGGTCTGAAGTGTGGACGTGGACCCGCTGGGCGATAGGGTGGTGCAGGTACTCCTGGACGTTTTGGTGTTGTGGGTCTAACGGGCTGCTCCGGTTGGCCACCGATGACGGCCTGTGGCGGTACAGCGACGCGATGAGGTGCTGATGTACGAGGTGTTGGTGATACGGTTCTTGTCCGAGGCTGAGGTGGAGCTTCTGGTTCAGTGGGAGGTTCTGTTTCAGTATTTTTTGGAGTCGTGACTTCTGTTTTTGGTAGTTCGGTTTGATCGCCATCTTCTACCCGTAAGCGGATTGTCGGTGGAATAATCCTACCGTGTCCAGGAGGGGCAGCTGGTGAGGGCTTAGTTTCGCCCTGAACCGGGGTTGGTTCTGGTTCTGTCGTTGTAACAGGAGGTGTTTTTTGTTCGGGCTCGATAATGTCTTGCTCGGGAGGTGGTTCTACTTTCGGCGCTTTTGCTTTGACGAGACGTGGAGGTGGCAAAGACCTCGAGGCCTTTGGGGTTACTGTGGTCTTACCCGCGGTGCCACGCCTGGATTTCGTGGTGGTCGAAGATGCTCCAGAGAACTCTACGGTACTGGGTATTGAGATGTCACGCTCTCTTGCGATGCGTTGAACAAATTGGCGCGCTACGATTTCCTCAATGGTACTTGAGGCGCTTTTAAGGTTGATCCCATGCTCACGTTTGAGCAGTCCAATAACGTCTTGACTGCTAATCCCAAGCAATTCCGAAACTTTATAGATACGAACTGTGGCCAACTGGTACCTCGGTTACACGTCTTTGAGTCAGGACCGTGGCCGACTCTCGGACGCTTTGATTGCCGGAACCTTCTATCCTTAAGATATGTCGAATTTACACGTTTTTCTCGCTTGACGGTTCTTCAGCTGTGACCGTCTCACTAGAGACATCTTCTTTCGTTTCGACGACGACTTCGCCTGACTTGGTATCTGCTAATTGTGACTGAGTATCCAACGCTTCAGAAGTGTCAGTAAGTATTTCTTCTGGCGTCGCTTCTGACCCTATTTCAAGACCATCAAGTTGAGCTTCTACTTCACGACGTTTTTCTTCTTCACTCTTGATATCAACCTTCCAACCAGTGAGCTTTGACGTGAGCCTAACATTTTGTCCCTTCTTGCCGATGGCCAGAGATAATTGGCGATCCTCGACCATAACTTCCATGACTCTTTCGGCCTCGTCGACGATTGACACTCGCTGAACTTTGGCTGGACTAATTGCATTAGTTACGAAGGCCACAGGATCATCGGACCATTCGATGATATCGATTTTTTCACCGCGCAATTCACGAATGATAGATTGAACGCGATTTCCCTTCATACCGACACACGCTCCGACCGGATCGATGTCTCGCTCTCGTGAGTAAACGGCAACCTTAGCCCGATCTCCTGCTTCACGTACGGCGCCTTTAACAGTTATCGTGTCGTCATAGATTTCTGGCACTTCCTGTTCGAAGAGCTTAACCAGCAAAGCTGGGTCAGTTCGAGACAGCATGATCTGTTGTCCCTTCGTACTTCGAGTTACACCCTTGATAACGGCTCGAATTCGATCGCCTGGGTTGTAGTTCTCGGCCCTAGATTGTTCTTTCCGTGGGAGTAGCACTTCGACACGCCCCATTTCGAGGACGATGTCTCCGTTTTCGAAACGCTTAACTGTTCCTGTTACTACCTCGCCGATGCGCTCGCTGTATTCCTCGTAGATATTCTCTCGTTCAGCCTCGCGCACTTTTTGAAAAATTACTTGTTTGGCTGTTTGGGCAGCTATGCGTCCCAGAACGTCGGTAGGCTTAGGAAATTCAATTTCCATGTCTACTTCGGCCTCGTCACCGTACAATTCTTGTGCTTTTTCGATTGCGATCTCAGTTTCAGGCTCGGCGACGTTTTCGACGATTCTTTTTACTGCGTAGAGTTCAATCTGGCCAGTTTCTTGGTTAAATTTTGTTCGAAGGTTTTCATTTGATTTGTAGTACTTGCGGGAGGCTGTTAGAACCGCATCCTCGATGGCCGTTATGACGACCTCCGGTTCGATGCCTTTCTCTTTCGCAAGCGTTTCGATAGTTTGTTGAAGCGGATTACTCATAGCACATTCGTTTTAGCTCTGTTAAGACGGAAGCTCTTGGACGGGTACTTCTTCGTCTTAAGGTTAACGCCTACGTTTGCAACGTGATCAGAATCATGCGTGAACAGTGAAACTGATAAACTCAGATTTCTATCTCCAATCGAGCGCGAACAATTGAGTCAAGTGGGATACGGTAAACCTCTTCACGATTAACTTCGAGGATGACATCCGTATCGTCGATACCCTTGAGACGTCCCGTAAAGTGTTTCCGCCCGCTAATCGGTGCCATAACAACAAGCTTTGCAAGTCGCCCTGTGAAACGTTGATAATCCTTAGCACTACGTAACGGTCGGTCGAGTCCTGGCGACGAGACCTCCAGGGTGTAACTTCCGTCTACTGCGTCTTCAGCGTCGAGGACTGCACTAACATCGTGGCTTACACGCTGACAATCCTCGAGGGTGACCCCCTCATTGGATTGGCCAGGCGTTACG
>CAZQMT010000001.1:19451-27552 GCA_964594555.1 uncultured Vicinamibacterales bacterium | reverse complement strand
CGGCCACCTCAGCTGAGCGATCCAAGAAAATCCGAAGGACCCACCCAATCGATTCTCGCCTGAACTGTAAGTCGAACAGTTCCAAGCCGTGGTCCCGTGCGACTCGATCAGCTATCGCGTTTATTCGTTCTGATTGGTTGTCGCGCGACACTTTTGACAACCCGGAAAAACAAAAAGTGGGCACAGGCCCACTCCGGTCCGGTCTCCATAAGCTGGCTGACTCGATAATACCACGAACGCCAGAATCACGGCAATGGAACAGCCGTTAGGTCGTAGTCTTTAGCGGAAACGAGTTTGGCTGTAACTAACTGCCCTGGTTTGTAGCGGCTAGGATCGCACTCTGTAAGGTAGACGACGCCGTCGATTTCAGGTGCTTGACCCTCAAGTCGTCCTTGGACGACTAGGTCATGTTCCGGTGATGGGCCATCTATAAGTACTTTAGATATTTGTCCTAACTTTCCTCTGTTCGTTTCGACTAACAGGCGCTTTTGGATTTCAAGAAGCCTGTGCCGGCGACGGCGTTTTAAACTTGCAGTAACGTCGTCTTTCAGTTTGTAGGCTGTTGTACTTTCTTCATGGGAGTAAGTAAAAACACCGACATGGTCAAATTTGATTTCCTTTATGAAATTACAGAGTTCGTTGAATTCTTTGGGGGTTTCTCCAGGAAATCCTACTATGAAGGTGGTTCGGAGCGTCACATTTGGTAAACGAGTTCGAATATTTGAGAGCAGATCTTCATATCGGTGTCTCGTGCCTGGACGTCGCATCCTGCTGAGCACATCATCCGCTGCATGTTGAAGAGGTAAGTCGATGTAGCGACAGACTTTCTCGCAGTCAGCCATAGTATCCAGAAGGGCATTTGTGATGGTTGTGGGGTAGAGATACAGGAGGCGTATCCAAACCAGTCCATCGATTTTGTTCAGCTCACGGAGTAGTCGAGGAAGTGCGTTACGTTCTTTTCGGTCTACTCCATAATGGCTTGTATCCTGAGAGATTAGGATTAATTCACGAACACCATTATTTACTAGTCGATTGGCTTCCTCGACGATTGATTCAATGGGGCGACTACGATAGTGTCCGCGTAGTGTGGGGATGATACAAAACGCACAGCGGTAATTGCAGCCTTCTGCAATCTTCACGTGAGCGAAATGTTGAGGTGTCGTAAGTTTTCTCGGTGTTGTAGCGTCATAGATGTAGTTGGGTGTTTTGGTTGGGTCTGTGTTTGTGTTCTTCAGGACTTTGATTTCACTGCCAGTAACTTCAGAAGTTTTTGGAAGTGGCTCAGATCTGAAAAATTGCACCTGGGAAGTATTTGTTTTATCTGAAATTGGTTCGACAGCGTTGATGATTTCTGGGATTTCGCCTGTGCCTATTAGTTCGTCTATTTCTGGAATTTCGTTCTTTAGCTCACTTCGGTATCTCTCGGCTAGGCAGCCGGTAACGACTAAGCGGGTGCAGTTGCCGCTCCGCTTATGCTCGGCCATTTCTAAAATTGTGTCGATCGATTCTTTTTTGGCAGAGTTGATAAAAGCACAGGTGTTAACAACGAGGACTTCAGCTTCTTCGGCAACAGTCGTTAATGTGTGCCCCTTGCTTTCAAGTAAACCGAGCATGACCTCTGAATCGACTAGGTTTTTCGGACAACCGAGTGACAGAAATCCAATCTTCATGATTTTAAAGATTCTTTCGTTAAATGTTATGGTCGGAGTCTGTACAGCATTCGTGGATAGGGGATTGTTTCTCTTACATGCTCAAGTCCGCACATCCAAGCTACGAATCGTTCGATCCCCATTCCGAATCCAGAATGGGGTACCGTGCCGTATCGTCTCAGGTCAAGATACCACTCAAAGGCTTCCTGTGGAAGTTGATGTTCCTGAATTTTACTTAGAAGCAGTTCATAGTCATCAAGGCGCTGTCCTCCGCCGACGATTTCACCGTAGCCTTCAGGGGCAAGCATGTCGACGCAAAGAGCGAGTTCAGATCGATCAGGATCAAGCTTCATGTAGAAAGCTTTAACAGCGGCAGGGTAGCGGTGGATTGCCACGGGCCTATCGAAATATTCTGACAGAACCGTCTCGTCGGCTGCTCCGAAGTCACCACCCCACGCGAAATCTAATCCTTTGTCTTTTAGGATTTGAACTGCATCGTCGTATGAAATTCGTGGAAATGGTGGTCGCACGAGTTCAAGTTTTGCAATATCACGATTTAAAACGTCCAATTCTTGACGGCGTTTCTCAAGCACCCGTGAAACGACATTAACCACCAGTGCTTCGGCTAAGTCAATTGCATCATCGAGGTCAGCAAAAGCCATCTCCGGTTCGACCATCCAAAATTCGGTTAGATGTCTTCGTGTTTTTGATTTTTCAGCTCGAAAAGTTGGACCGAAACAATACACTCGTCCGAGCGCTGCCGCGTTGGCTTCATTGTAAAGCTGTCCACTTTGGGTCAGGTACGCTGTAACATCATCGAAATATTCTACTGGAAACAATGTCGTAGTGCCTTCACAGGCGGCAGGTGTGAAAATCGGGGTGTCTGCCAGTATAAATCCTTCTTCGTTGAGAAAATCTCGAATAGCGTTCACTACCTCGTGTCGAATCCTGAGGACAGCCTGTTGTCGTTCGGAACGAATCCAAAGGTGACGTCGATCGAGGAGATGTTCGACTCCATGAGACTTCGGTGTAATTGGATAGTCTGTAGACTCTCCGACGATTTCTAGGTGCGTGACATCAATTTCGAATCCACCAGGTGCGCGAGAGTCTTTACGTACTGTGCCTTGTATAATTAATGAAGTTTCTTGGCCGAGGTGGTCAGCACGCTTGAACGTGTCAGGGCCGACGCCAGCTTTCGATATAACGGCCTGAACAAATCCTGTTCCATCTCGTAATGTAAGAAAATGGATTTTCCCGCTTGACCGCCGTGTGAGTAGCCAACCACGGATCGTGATGTTTTGAGCTTCATGCTGAGCGATGTTTTCGATGTATACCATTAGGTTCTCAAAGTTCGTATCTGTATTTGGCAGCAATCGCAACGAAGCTAGTATTTTAATACTTTGTTTGTTTGAGATCGTGATCGAAATTTTCTGACATGGCAATGCGGTCTTACGTGTTCAGAAGTTTACTTCACGAAGTTCATGTACGAGTCCACCCAAAATTGGCCGAAGTGTGTTGAACCGAGGGTCGCCATAGAGGGTTTGACGTACGTAACGTAGGGTACGGGGAATGTATTGTAGGTAAATGGGATTGTGTCGTTCAGAGACCTGATAACCGAAAGTTCCCAGGGCCTTTAGATTACGTTGCATTGCGACTAGATCAAAATGCTGCCTGAATTTTTTCGGGTCTCGTCCCCCACCCTTTTGAGAGAGGAAGTAAGCGATCGCATCGCTGAATAATTTTTCTGATAGGTCCATGTACGAATCTCGAAGTAGTGATGCGAGGTCGTAGGTCTCTGGGCCCATACGTGCATCTTGAAAATCGATTAAATAGAGACGTTCTCCTCGAACCATCAGATTTCTACTGTGAAAATCACGATGGCAGAGCAGTCGTGGCTCCATAGCAATCGTTGTTGCCATAACGTTGAATTCTTTTTGGATAGCAGACTTTGTGCGTTCTGAAATGGATACTCCACGATGAGTTTCAATGAAATACTTGATGAAAAAATTCAACTCAGATTCGAGCTTCTCTGTGTCGAAGGCTAGTCGATAGGGGATATAGTCAGCTGTCGTTTTCTCATCCTGTTGTTGTTGCAGTATCACTATGATGTCTATAGCTTTGCGATACCAATTGATGTGTTTGGCTGGCGAAATTCCCTTGAGATGATTTTGGAATGTTAAATCGCCGAGGTCTTCGAGTATGAGAATGCCCAAATCATCAGCATGTCCAAGAATGGCCGGACTTGGGATAGAGAATTGGTGTAATAGTTCCGTGACGTTTACGAAGGAAAGTTCCTTGTAATTGAAGGGTTCCTTGTATATTACAAGGATCTTCGATAGGCCATTTTCTGAAATAAGTCTGAAATAGTTCCGTTCAGAGGCGTCTCCGGCCAGTGGAATAACGCGAGGAATTTCTGATTGTCCTAACCGATCGATGTAGGCGTTGAGACGATCAACAGTACTAGGCACGGTTGGTATGTCTTTGTTGTGTGTCATCGTGACAACGTCGAATTGGCTGGACGAAAGTTTTCGAATGGTCTTATGAGGAGATCGCCTTTGAGGTATTCGTTCGGACCTGGCACATAATTTCTAGCTTTTACAATAGCGCTACGTGAAAACTGAGTTCCGGCTGGTATTTGTACTCCATCACCCACGATTACCTCGACGAGTTCACATCTAGAACCAATTTCCACGTTGTCCAAAACTACGCTTCGTACTAATTGTGCATCTGAAGAAATTTGCACACGTGAACCTAGCACTACGTTCTCTTTTTCTTCTGATAAGGACAAGCAGGTTGACAGGTAGTCAGATAAGGTCCCGACATCGTAGAATTTTGATTCGCATATGAATGCACGAATAGCACGAGAATTCTGCTCGATGAGTCGTGGGTAGAGTTCCGATACTGACTCAAAAACTTCACCATCAGAAAAACTCTCGAAGGCCTTGGCTTCAACAAGTTGAACGCCAATAAAGTGGTGCCCTGGAGTGGTTGTTCCTTGCGGCATGAAATTTGTGATCCAGCCGTCATGGTTGACGGTAACACTGCCGTAGCGATTTGGATGGCGGTTCTCAATCAGGGCCATTGTGATAAGAGCACCAGATTGGCGATGTAGTTCTGACATATCTTTGAGGTTGGGATCGGTCAGCGTGTCTCCGTTGATAATAAAAAATCGTTCGGAAGACAAAAGACCGATGGCGTGTTTTGGGCCACCGGCAGATCCGAGTAGGTGCGGCTCCCAGGAGTAGCGTACACGTAGTCCTATATCGCTGCCGTCTCCGATTTCTCGTGTGATGGTTTCTGGACGATGATGTAGATTGAGCACGGTCTCCTCGATGGACTGGGTGTGTAACCAAAGTAAGATTTTTCTGATCAGTGGTTCGCCGGCAACTGGAAGTGCTACCTTGGCTCTGTCTAAGGTAAGTGGCCTTAGCCTGGTGCCGATTCCGGCGGTCAGAACGAGTGCTTTATTGTCCACTGGTCTTCTGTCTTAGGTATTTGATTTTAGGTGCTTGTCGAGCCTCATCGAAGAGCATGTCATCGGGAGCATGATTCTGTGCGCGCTGGTAATGGAAATAAAGAGTCCGGTAAGACTCGAGAACGTAGTCCTCTTTGCTTCGGCCCAGCAATTTAGACACTTCGTCGATTGTTTCTTCAGGTCCCTCAAGTTCGATAAATGTACCGATTGGGGTTTCATCGATCGCGATAACAACGTTTTTGTGAAGAAATTCTTCGCGGTACTTCTGGTAGTTAAACAAGATTTCAAATCCAAGATTCTTGAGTACGAGCAACATGACCTCTGGTTCATCGATGACCGTTTCTTGTTCTTCACGAGTTTTAACTGTTGAATGTTTGAGAGGCCCTTTAAAGGTAAGGTAGCTCTTTTCGGGTTCTACGCGTACACGGAGCACACAGTCCCGTTGCTGCAATATACGATCAGGAGTATCTAGGAGAGAGTCGTTCTGGAGCCGGCGAAGACGAAGTCGCTTTGCATTGAATCCGTCGATCGCGGCAAGAGCGTCTGCTGCCGTTTCAAATTTCAGCTTGATCTCGTGCTCGAGTTTTTTTGGCAGCTTTATCTCCGTTACGACTGGCGTCGTTTTGTAAAGAACTCTTTGTTCCGCTTAACATTGGCTGACTTTTTCTTTCGTGTGGTTGATGTTTTTGAAGCGAACTTCTTAAGACCTTATATGACCCAACAAGATAACACCAACAAAGCTGAGGTTTATGAAATTTAGAGGAGAAGAAACTTTAAGTTTTTGATTGTGGGCATATTTGGTTGAGCTAGGTTAGACGCTTTTGGTAAGAACATCCACGCAGGGTAGGTGTTCCAACATTCTTTCCGAATATTAAAACTTTATGAGTACTACCAAGACCTCCTGGGAATAGAAGGGTTTTAAGAGCCAAGCGTTTTTTTATGTGCTCTAGGTCATTATTGTGGCCTTCTTGAAAAAACTTTTCGGAGATACCAAGGCCGAGCAGGAAATACGTTTGGTCAAGTAAACCTAAGATTTCGAGGCCCTCGTCGTTTGCCACTTGCTTCACTGCGGTGAGGTCTACGTGACAAGTAAGATCACGGTTGCCTGGGTCAATTAGCCACGCTGGTTTAGTAGAATTCTGAGTCGATTCGTCTTCTGAGAGTTGCTCCCGTGAAGGGTCGATTTGGTGTTGATAGTAGGAGGACAACGTGCCACGTGCATAATTGTTTGAATATAGCCGTTCTGCTTCGTGACCGTAGTCGATTACTATCAGGAATCCTCGTTTTAGGCTACGGGCGGCGTTCCGCATCCACTCGACTGTGTTCAGGCTAACTTCTGCTCGCCAGCCTGGTTGGAGTTTGGCTCCGACCCTCTCGAGTTGTGCCGTGATTTCTGGATTTGAAATTGGACCGGACTTTTCAGTTAGTTCAGAGCCGTCGAAGTCAACGTAGATCTCTGCAAGTCCGTCATCTTTCATCTCAACAACGTGAACGGGAAAAGCATCAAGAAGTTCGTTGGCCAGAATAACGCCAGTAACTCCATCTGGAATATGCCAAAAATCTGGGTTAATACTACCCTGAGAGTTTGGGGGGGCTGGCTGTTTTGGTCGAGTTTTGAGTAAATGGCGGTGTGGACCGATGGTGGATGTTTGGGCTACGCGAGCCATGATGCTACGTTCGACGAGTTGGACGCGGAGTGCTTTGTAGAAACTGGGATAGTCTCCTTCGATCGTATCGAGGATATCTCTTGCTAGTTGCCCATTACCTGAACCGACTTCAACTAGATCAAAATCTTGAAAGGTTTCTGGTTGCTCTTCCGATAGAAGATCGTGCATCTCTTTCAGTTGTATGGCCAGGAACTCACCAAAGGTTGACCCAAGATCGACGCTGGTAAAGAAATCGCCACGCTGACCTGAGCGCTTGTCGACAGAACTGTAGTAGCCGAGTTCAGGATGGTACAGGGCATAGTCCATATACTCTGCCACCGTGAGCGGGCCGTGATGGCAGATCCGTTCGGCTAGCAGGCTGAGGAGCGACACCGGTTGATAACTATCACTCCTCTCTAGGAATGGTCAGAAAGACTTCTTGGCCTCGTCGCCAAACAAGCACGAAAGCCGCTTGACCTATCGGTACTTCTTCGAGCTTTTCACCTGTATCAAGAGCTGATTGGACAGGAGTACGGTTTACCTGCATGATGATGTCCCCCGGTCGGACTCCAGCTCTGGCAGCGGCACTTCGTCTTTCAACGTTGGTCACGACTGCGCCTGTTACGTCGTCTGGTACACGGAGTCGTCTTGCGAGCTCAGGTGTTAAATTGTTCAGCGTTAATCCGAATCCAACACTTGCGCTTTCATCTTTACGTGATTGCTGACCACTTTCCTGGTCGAGGTCTAGTTCGCCAATTGTGATGTTGACGGTTTGTCGTGCCTTGTCTCGGACTATGGTGAGCGGCACGATTGTTCCGGGCTTAGTACGGAGTACCATTTGAACTAGTTCGTTAGTGCTTTTTATTAATTGACCGTTGTAGTCGACGATAACATCTCCAGGTTCAAGTCCAGCGTCATCTGCTGGTCCACCAGGCTCAACCGTTGTTACGACAGCGCCATCTCGATTTTCGAGCCCAAATGCTTCGGCTGCCTCTGAACGTACGTCGGTGATCTGTACTCCTATACGACCGTGCGACACCTTGCCTTCTCTAAGCTGGGGTAATAGTTGTTGCACGATGTTAATTGGGATGGCAAAACCGATACCGATGTTTGCCGCTGAGGCTTGCCCACTAAGGATGGCGGTGTTGATACCGATTACTTCACCGCGAAGGTTTAGCAGTGGTCCACCTGAGTTCCCAGGGTTGATAGCGGCATCTGTCTGCAGTACTTGTTGAAATCGGCCTTCTGCAACAGGGAAGGGGCGGCCGATTGCGCTGATCACGCCTACAGTGACCGTGTGAGCCAGGTTGAATGGGTTGCCAATGGCCATA
>CAZQMT010000001.1:18039-19441 GCA_964594555.1 uncultured Vicinamibacterales bacterium | reverse complement strand
TCGACCAATAGTCTCGGCGTCGTAGACGATGCCTTCATCGCCGAAGAAACCAACTTCGATTTTGGTGGCGTCTTCGACTACATGGTTGTTTGTGAGGATAAATCCCATATCATCAATGACGAAACCGGTGCCGGCTCCTTCTGTGATTTCTTCCTGTGGTTCTTGACCTTCCGGTTGCCCAAAGAATCGTCGAAAGAATTCGTCGCCCCCAAAGAAATCGCTAAGAGCTTGAGTGCGGCGGCGCGACTCTGTTCTTATGTTAACGACCATCGGCATTTGGCTGTCAGCGATTTTTCGGAATGAGTCGGCTCTAATTATGCCGTCGAGCGGAACTACATCCGTTTCAGGTGTAGCGAGGCCTTGCGCAGACGAATTTGAAGATAAATCTAGTCTCGCAGTGATGACCATCCCGATAGCCATAGAGGCGACGGCAATCAGCAGAGCATAAAATAGGGCTGTTTTTCGGGTCGGCATTAATTTCCTCCAACTCAGTTATCTACGACTCCACACCAAAAACTATCACAACAGAAGGGCTAAAACCTCAGTTTGTGTCGGTCCAGTGACGATGCCTTCGCGTTTACTAACATACATATTAATCTCGGTTCGCACGCCGAAGCTAGCTAGATAGATGCCTGGTTCGATAGTGAAACCGGTTCCTGGTAGCAGGAGACGGTCGTCATGGGTCTCGTAATCATCCATATTTACCCCAGTGCCATGCACTTCTACGCCAAGACTATGTCCCGTCCTATGCACGAACGCACTACCGTAACCCGCCTTTTCTACGATCTCACGAACAGCTCGGTCGACTTCCCATCCGCGCAGCTCCTGTCCCTCTTTGATCGTTGATTGAACTAGAGAGATTGCTACATCTCTAGCGTTACAAACTATTTCAAAGACATGTGAAACATCGTCTGGCACCTTACGACCGGTATATCCCATCCATGTGATGTCTGCGAATACGGCACCTGGTATGGGTAGTTTGCCCCATAGATCGATAAGGACTACTTGTTCTGACTCAATAGTCCGATGTCGTTTGGCAGTAGGTTGGTAGTGAGGACTCGCGGTGTTCTCCTGAACCGCAACTACAGGTCCGGCATCAGTAATTAATCCCTCTTCTTTGAACCAAGAGAGCATGAGATTCCGCATTTCGTACTCAGATATGGGAGTGGACTTTCTTATACGATTGGCGACCTCTTCAAATGTCCGGTCTTTAATCCGATGGAGTATTTCAGAGGCGTTTCTATGGGTATCCAGTGAGAGATCATTCCAGGTCGCCTCAAACTTTTGAACGAGGTCGCCAGAAGAAACGACCTCGAGGCCGAGTTCTCGAATCAACTCTATAGTGCCAGCATCGACACGGGAGACATAGGGGATAGCGCATTTGGGTGAGTACTCCATGGCA
>CAZQMT010000001.1:0-18029 GCA_964594555.1 uncultured Vicinamibacterales bacterium | reverse complement strand
AGCTGGCGCTGTAGACTGGCTTTAAGTTGTTGCCGATCGGTATTGCTTTCCTTGACTCCTGGAAGATCGTTAAAGTGGTGGAGTTCGATGGTATGAGCGAGAGTTCTGGGCTCTCCTGATGCTGGTAAAAGATAAAACCACCTCCTAGTATCCATCAATTCTTGTCGATCTAATCCAGTGAGACGAGAAGCGATTGGGTTGGAGCCATGAAAATCGTACAGCAACCAGCCGTCTAATGAATCGGCCTGGAGAGCTTCTTGGATGGCTACTATGTCGAGTTCCATAACCAGAAACCTAATATAATATCTGACATCCTCTCTGGACGTTGTGAATAGGTGGAAAATCTTTGGAAATAGTTTGTGGGACTCGCCTCTATTGGCCAAGATTGCCTATAATTGGGATGTAGACGATTGTCGTGCCAATCTGGTCTGCTGTAACCGTAAGATGGTAGCGTGCGGTGCTTTGGTGTGTCGTACAGTTACTGTCCTTAATGCAATTCGGAGGGTTTATGTTACCCATTGCTAATTCTGGTCGATTTTTCGTTATTACGATACTGTCGGTGCTGCTTGGGTCTGTGTTACTAGCACAGCAGTCTTCCGCTCCATCCCAGCAGCCCCCCGTTATTTTTCAGCTTGAGGTTGAATACGTTGAAGTGACTGCGATAGTCAATGATGACCGTGGTAATTTCCAGCGCGACCTATCGATTGACGACTTCACTATTCTTGAAGATGGTAAGCCGCAGGAGATTGCTGAGTTTTCACTAGTGGATCTCGCGATCGAACGTGCCGAACAGCCGATTTTTGCGGAGTCGGAAATCGAACCTGATGTGCGATCTAATGCCGAGCCGTTCGATGGGCGTGTTTACGTCCTGGTGATGGACGACTTGCACACAACCGCGATGCCATCACCCCGTGTCCGATTCGCAGCGCAACGATTCATACAACAAAATCTCGGTTCCAACGATGTGGCTTCAATTGTTCTCACGAGTGGTCGGACTGATGGGACTCAAGCATTTACAAGTAGCCGAAGATTACTTTTAGGAGCAGTAGACAAATTCGTTGGACGAAAGATCCGGTCACAAACTTCTTCACGGTTCGAACAGAACTATCGTGAACGAGATGAAGACGATTTTCGGGACCATGGCAGAGGTCGGCCGCGATCAGAAGTTTCTGATCCTCTTGAAATGGAACGAGGTTTTCACGCGAGGAATGCTCTTGAGACAGTGAGGAATGTTGCCGAATGGATGGCAGGCATTCGAGGTCGTCGCAGAGCCTTGATCTTTCTCAGTGAAGGCATTGATTACGATATCTATAATGACTATTCAAACTACCAGTCGACGATCCTTCGCGCTACTCGTGAAGTGATCGATGCGGCGGCTCGTGCTGACGTTCAGGTCTACGGAGTTGATCCTCGAGGTCTCGCAGGTCCTGGTGTTGATTTGGAAGTTGGAAGTTTAGCGGAGACGAATGCCATACAAAATCCAGCAAATAGACTAGGTCCGACGTCTATGTTGGATACATTGCGTATGTCACAGGATAGTCTCAGAGTCCTCTCAGATGAAACTGGAGGATTTGCGACTGTTAATACTAATGATGTTGCAGGCGCATTTGGACGAATTGTTGAGGACAATAGCTCGTATTACACACTGGCTTATTATCCGAAGAACACTAAGCGAGACGGTAAGTTTAGAAAAATTGAGGTACGGGTGTCTCGTCCGGACCTAAAGGTCCGTGCGCGAAAAGGATACCTCGCACCAGATGGTAAAGATCGGAAAGAGGACAATTCTGATTGGACGGGACCGTCTGAGTTACGGACCGCCATGATTAATCCTTTGCCCGTAAGCGGTTTGACCATGGATGTGTTTGCTGCGTCATTCAAGGGGACGTCAAAAAAAGGCTCGGTGCTCGTTGCCGTTGAGATGCCGGGAGATGTGTTCTCCTTTAGTGAGGAGGATGGTCGATTTGTAGATCAAGTAGAAGTTTACGTGGTTGCACTTGATCGTTCTGGTCGTGGTAGCGACACTGATCGCCAGGTGCTTAACTTAAAGCTTCGTCCTGCCACACGTGAGGCAGTTGTAGCGAATGGCATGCGTGTCCTGTTCAGATTAGATCTCGATCCAGGACACTATCAACTACGTACTGCTGCGTGGGAAACCGGAAACGAATCGTCTGGCACTGTACACTATGAGCTTGAGGTGCCTGATTTCTCGAATGAGCCTTTGGAAATGAGTGGATTGGTCTTGACCTCGGCCTCGGCTTCAAGGATTTTTACCCCTCGTGGCGATGAGGACCTCAAGGAAGTACTGCCAGCGCCACCGACGGCCAAACGTGAATTTTTACCGGGAGATGAGCTTGCGCTGTTTGTGGATATTTACGATAACGTTACGAAAACGCCACATGGGGTCAATGTGACGACGACTATACGTGGTGACGGCGGAGTTGTTTTTCAGGCTGAAGATGAACGCTCCAGCGACGAGCTTGCCGGCGCCAGAGGTAGCTACGGTCACGGGTTACGGATCCCGCTTAATCGCAACATGGCGCCAGGGCTGTACGTCCTCAGGGTCGAGGCGCGATCAAGGTTGGGAAGAAACGAATCGTCGTTCAGGGAGCTGCTATTCCGTGTCCGCGGTGCCTCGGATGTTACCGGATCTACCCAATAACATGTTGGCACAGTGGTGGATTAACCAACCCGAATGACGAGTGATGAAACAACTGTCGAGTACGCCGTTTTCCGCTAAAGATTTACTCTGACTCAGCCGAGTCTTCGTCACCGTCTTCTTCTTCAGTGACGGGGGCCTCGATCTCGTCCAGTCCAACAGCATTGATCGTTCCGTTGGCGTGGGAGAAGTTATAGCTGTTGCGTGTCATCTTTGAGCTTCCAAGATAAGCCGTACGGAGTTCTATATCAGCGACTTCGCCAGGGCCAAGAGGTTGCCTTACTCTGGCTGTAGCACCGCCGACGGCATTATCGCCAGAATCCCACCAGAACTCGTCGATCTTCAAGCCAGCGATTGCGCCTTTGGTGGCGAGATTCTTGACGCGCATCTTGGTTATAACTTCCTTGCCCTCGACGTCTGTCTCAGGTGCTGTATAGCCGAGTTGGGCTTCCCCGCGGATTGGGGCAACAAACTTCGGTGCCTCCGCTGTATCGGACTCAGCCGCAGCGGACTCTGCGGGTTGTGCTTCCTCTGCTTTGGTCTCCTCGGGTGGTGGGGTGGTCTCACCCCCGCACGCGCTGGATAGCATGCCAATCGCAACGAAAGCGGCTAGCCATACGAAGTCGAGCCGTCTCATGGTGTTCTCCTTCAATGAAAATAATTCGGCGGGTGACATTTCCACTCACACCCACAGAGAGGGATTATAGGATTCAATGGCTAAAAGCTCAACAGTTGAGTGAATTTAACTGTGAGAGCCCGTCCCGTTCTAAGGGTACTGGTTATTGTGGGTCTCTCCTCGTCGTAGACAATGAAGAGATCGCTCAAAGGGCGGTGAATCAGATTAAATCTGATGTTCGATGAAACTTGGTTAAGATCGGTGTTGTACTGGATGAGAGCATTTAGGAACATATTGGTCGTAAATGAGTAAGCACCAAGTAAGCTGACTAAGTCAGTCGTAAATTTATGTTCTTCGAGCTTGACCTGATTGTGTTCGAAATTTAACTGGAAAGCTGTTTGGTGGTTAGGACGGAGGGATAGTGTGCTTCGCAGTGTGAATCGTTTTCCCGTCCAGAAGTCTCCCCATTCTGCACGAAATGCACCCGCGAGCATACGGCTTTGGTCTGAATCGAACCGTAGGGACCAATGTCCAAATTGATAATCCCCAGCCGGGATCGTCACGTTTTTTCGAATAGTGAATGGTAGATCAAGGTGTTCGAAGTTTGGATTCCATGCGAGCTCACCTCGAGAGCTGTTCTGGAGTTCAAGTGATACTCCAAAATGGTTCTCTTTCGTCATGACCACATTTTTTTGATTGGTGAAATAGTTTAGACGGAAGTGAGGGTGTACTTCACGTAAGGTACGGCTAATTGCTCGATGACTGGCTGGTCGGGGCCTGATGCCAAAATCGACAAATTGTTTTCGGATGCCCCGGCGTTTGATGAACCCTACTTCGTTGGTGAAATCGTTTCCGATGTCGAGGTACGAGTAACCGTAGTGAAGGAAGTTACTTTCGTAACCGACGCTTATTTTCCCGGAAGTTTCATCACGTTGTTTCGATGCTAGATTTGGGGAAAATGAGCGACTAATAAATCCATTTACCATCCAGACTTCTCGAAATCGTAAGTTGGTATCTGCTCCGATAACTCTGTTGAATACGTTAGCTTTATCGGTTGCTTGTTTGTTGATTAGGATGGCACCGAAATCTGAGTTCGATAGGATGTCTCGTTTTATGCGGGTCACAAAAAAGTTACTGGCTGGTTCTTCAACTGTAGTGCCATCGAGGGCCTCGAAGCTGGTGTGGCGTGTTTGTAGATTCATAATACCGATGGTGTAAGGTCCAGCTCTCCCAGTTAGACGGGCACCTCCAGCCATCGGGATTTTTTTCCCTTCGTCAGACAGACCGATTCGTCGACTGAAGAAAAGTAAGATTTCTTCGTCTGGGGGGCGAAATGCTGATGTTCCCCGAATATTACGAGGTACTTCACCGAATTGAAAAATCCCCGCATTTTCCAGAAAGAATTCTCTTTTTTCTGGGAAGAACAGTGAAAATCTTGTGAGGTTAACTTGCTGAAAGTCTGACTCGACTTGTGAAAAATCCGTGTTGGCTGTAACGTCGAGAGTGAGTCCGGTTGTTACCCCGTACTTTACATCTAGACCTCCAGTTAGATTTTTTTGGTAGCCTGATGCGCTTTTGGTCCTAGTAGATGAGGCGAGGCCGAATGGCTTGACTTTTAGATTCCGTCCCTGCTGTACTTGACTCAATCCTCCCAGTGTTCCGGCAAATGCTGTTCGATAGAGATTCCAGCGACGCGGGACTGGATACCAAAAATCCAGCTCATTTTTCCTTCGAATACGGCGTGCGAAATTAATGCCCCAGATCGGTGATTCAGCTGTGGCGAAGCGAAGAGTTTTGAGTGGCACTTCGAACTCTGCAATCCAGCCTTCGTCTGTGGTTTGTGTGGCGACAGACCATACGCCATCCCAGTTTGGATTTAAGTCTCGGCCTTCGTTTGCCACCTGTTGGTCAAATCTAGCGCCCTTAGGATTAGTGATAAAGATAAAACCATTTTTTCTGTCAAGGAAACCGTCTATCACGAAGGCAAAAACATCTGAATCAGCAGTTGTGAAATCTTTGCGAATATCATTAACGACTAGTCGATGGGGTTCTTGGTCGTAGCAGACAGCAGAGACGTAGAGCGCATGTTTGTTGTAGATAATTCTGACTTCAGTACGTTCGCTAGCTGCTTCACCTTCATTCGGTTCCGCTTGTGTGAATCCGGTGTGTCGTTCTGCTAGTGTCCAGGCGGTTTCATCGAGGTTGCCATCAATAGTTATAGTGTCGTCAGTGTAGTGAGCAGTGATGTGGTAATTTCCGTTGCCGTCTTCACGGGCCGAAATTGAACTCGGTTGTGCGAGAGACGTCGTAACACTAAGTACGAGCGCTATAAAGAGGCTGGGCAGTACCGATTTCACATTTCTCCATTCTAAATCTTAGTTTCTTGAGTTGAGATTCGGAAGATTTTAGGATGCCTCGTTCAGAAATTGCTGTAGTGCTTCTTTAGCTCAGAGACATCGTTGATATTGCACAGCGAACGACATTGTCGCTTAATTAGATTTCGTAGCATGTCAGAATTTTATGCGTGGGTATGCAAAACACGCAAGCAACAAGGGGTACTCACGTAGAGTTTTAGATAAATTTATTTACTCTGCTGAATGTGGAGGCATGTGAGAGAGGAGCGCTTTTAGATGATTTTGACTAGGTCTTAACGAGTTTGGCAAAAGCCTCAAGATCTATATTTCCTCCGGAGACAATGGCTACGATGGGACCGTCACCAGCTTTGTCTGTTAGGGCTGCAGCAACGGCACAGGCGGCCGCGCCTTCAGCGATGACATGTGCTTGTTGAGCGGTATCGCGCATGGCGGTGACTATCTCTTCAAGTGAAACTACGATTGATTCAGTAACAAGGTCAGAAAGCAGTGGCCACATTGTCGGTAGCACCGATTTTCCTCCAGCACCGTCGACGAAAGATGCTTGCCAGTTAGAAAAAACACTCGCTCGGCCTTCAGCTAGAGATACCGCTAGTGGGGCTGCGGTTTCAGGTTCGGCAGCGTATAACAGGGCGTCGGGACGAAGTTTACGTAATGCCGAACCAATTCCCGATAGAAGTCCACCGCCACCAACTGATGCAACGACTGCTTTGAGGTTTGGCAGATCTTCAAGTAGTTCGAGGGCAATCGTGCCGTTTCCACTAATAAAATCATCATTGTCGAACGGATGTACGAAATAACCAGACATCCGAGAAGATTTATGAAGTTCGATCGATTCCCAGCACTCATCATAGCTAGCCTTAACAATTTTCGCACCGAGCTTTTTAATCGCTTCGAGTTTGGTGTCTGGTGCTGTATCTATGACTAATACGGAACATTCAGTGCCGAGGTGTTGAGCAGCTAATGCTACGCCCTGAGCTGCGTTTCCCGCACTAATTGTCCATATCCCATGCCGAAGTTGTTCTGGGGTGAGTTTACGTACCGCATTATATGCGCCTCGGATTTTAAAAGAGCCGATCGGTTGTAATGTCTCGAGCTTCAGATAGATCCTTCGAGAATTTCCAGCTTTCACTTTAAAATCGACTGGTACAAGTGGTGTGCGACGGACAACACTGTAGATTGAAGCAGCCGCTTGTTCTATGGCGTCGATTGTGATGTCTCTTGTTGTTTGTCCTTTTCGATGTTTCACTTGCCTGCCTTGTGTGTCTTTAGAATTTTTTTCACCTGTTCAATCGGAATGGCTTTCACGGTTTTACCCTGACCGGTAATTGTTGTGGCCTGCAGTAGTGAGTTGTAAACAGCTTCTTCTGTTGTTTCGAGGGCAGCTTGGAAAAGAGGAGAAACTCCGTCAGTGGGGAGTATGGTGCGGGGTTGCGCGGTCGTCTCACCATGTTGGACACGTAATTCTTGTGCGGTCGTAAAGGCGATAGAGAAGTCACCACTGCCGTTGGAGTAGGAGGAACCCGTGCGCGCAAGGCCAAACAATGCCCGAGCTGCGAGCCGCCTAAGATCACGGGAATCTAGTGGTGCGTCGGTCGCTACGACGATCATGCAGGAACCACCATCCTGATTGTCTGATGAATAATTTCCTACAGTTTGTTCTGATGCATAAGCGTAGCGTCCGAGAGTCTTCCCTACAGGTGCACCTCCCATTGTCAGTATGCCGCCAAAGTTAGTTTGTACAATTACGCCTACCGTGTAGCCGCCGTAGTGCTTTGGTAACAACCGAGAAGAGGTGCCGATACCACCTTTCCAACCGTAGCCTCGTGTGCCTGTTCCTGCGCCGACATTGCCTTCTACAACCGGTCCTGAGGCAGAATGGTTAATTGCTTGCCACACGTGTTCAGGCTTTATATGGAGTCCTCTAATGTCATTTAGATAACCATCGTTTGTTTCGCCAACGAGTGCGTTAACGGAGCGAATATCTTGGGTTCCATCGTTGGCGAGTGTATAGCGGACTACGGCTTCGACAGCGGTACCAACGCTTAACGTGTTCGTTAAGATGATTGGGGTTTCGATCGTTCCCAGTTCGTTCACTTGGGTCGAACCGGCCAATTTTCCGAATGCATTTCCGATAAAAATAGCGCCTGGGACTTTGTTTTGAAATAGATCCCCTCCGTGGGGCAGGATGGCCGTGACACCTGTTCTAATGTTTTCGCCTTTGATTAGCGTTGTATGTCCTACCTGTACTCCAGGGACGTCGGTGATGGCATTGAGTTTACCGGGAGAGAATACGCCTGGTTCTAGACCAAGATCACGAGCACGGGGTCGTGATTGGGTTTGGCTAGAGGTGTTTGAAAAAAATGCGAACACTAAAATCAGGAGCGCTAGCCGTAGATGTTTTACCACGATGTAAGTTCCCTCCAGGCTCGGTAACAATTTTCACTTGGTCTCATCAAAAGAGGCAATACGTCTATATGTCTTGTATGCGTTGTCCTTATTAACTATCACAAAATACGACCTGAGAGTCTTAGCGTCGGCACATGCGTAAGGATATTTTGAACAAAAGGCGTAAGTGTACCCGATGGGAGTCGTTGTTTTTCGTATCGACTGATTTGTGATTCATGCTTGTTTTATGGTGTAATTTGGCGATTTTTAGCTGAATTGGTTGCCGGGCGATGCGCCGATCTTGCGGGTATTGACTTCGTCTATTCACGAAAACATAATGGTCGCTTCCAGCGGTTATCTTATTTTCTTAGCTATGTGGCACTATATTAAATGCGTGCTGTTCGGTGGACATGACTATGGTGTTTGCTGCTCGTCGTGGGAGGTTTTTCTTCGCTGTCGCCATTGCGGGTCTAAGACTTCCGGATGACGTGTTCGCATAGAGTCTTAGTTAGCCTTCTGAGTACTAGTAGTCCCCGCGATTCAATGTTGGTGTGTGTTTCTGTGTGTCTGGTGTTGTCTTACGGAGTTTTATCCTACATTTGGTTTAGGGCATTGGAGCGCTTGTAACGTTCCCTGTGATGGTGGTTCCCTCCCATTTTCTCGAGCAGGTAGTATAAGAACTATTATGGATGTAAGCCCCTATGGTTGGTGGTCGGTGTTACCCCCAGTCCTCGCTATCACGCTCGCCATTACAACACGCCAAGTCATTCTTTCGTTGTTGATGGGGGTTTGGGTGGGGTGGCTCATCTTGGCTGGTGGTAATCCGTTTAGTGGTACTGCAGCTGCGATTCAATGCCTAGTGGATGTATTTGCGAGTGCCGACCAAACACGCGTTATTGTGTTCTCGATTTTGGTCGGTTCTTTATTGCTCCTCATACAGCGTAGTGGCGGGATCGATGGTTTCTTAACTTGGGTTGGTCGATGGTCTTGGGCGAACACCCGCCGAGGTGCACAGTTGATGGCCTGGGCCCTTGGGCTCGGAGTTTTCGTCGAGTCGACGATCACATGTTTAGTTGTTGGGACTGTCTCACGCCCTCTGTTTGATCGTCTTAAGATTTCACGTGAAAAATTAGCTTACATTTGTGACTCTACCTCCGCTCCGGTTTGTATTCTCTTACCTATAAATGGATGGGGTGCGACGGTACTTGGTCTTTTGAGCATACAGGCAAGTCTTGGAAATCTCGGTGGTCGTGGACCGTTATCTGTGCTTATTGAAGCGGCGACGTTGAATTTTTATGCCATTCTGGCTGTTCTAACAGTGCTGGTTATAGCGATGACAGGTAAGGATTTTGGTCCGATGCGGCTAGCAGAACGCCGAGCCGAGCATGAAGGCAAGGTGGTTGCAGATGGTGCTCGTCCAGTTGTTGATGTTGAAATGATCGCCATCCCAGCTAAAGACCAAGTACCGCGGCGTTTAAGGAACTTCATACTGCCTCTTGGAACGATGGTGGCGATGGTATTGGTCAGTATTGCCATTACAGGCTGGTCAGGTGTAAAGCAAGAAGGTCTTGTAGCCCCAAGTTTAATGGACTATCTAAATCATGCCTCTGGCTCGACCGCCGTTCTTTGGGGAGTGCTGGCTGGATTAACTGTGGCAGTTACGATGTTTTGGATACAGGGTATTCTGAGTCTTCAGGAGATTGTTGAATTGTCTTTTCGTGGCGCAAGTGGATTATTACCACTTGGTGCCCTGATGATCCTGGCATTTGCTATTGGGATGACCAGTGGGGAACTACGCACAGGCTCCTGGATTGCCGGACAAGTCGGTCCATTTCTGACGCCAATTCTAGTGGCGCCCCTAGTCTTTGCCGTTTCTGGTTTTATTGCGTTCTCGACGGGTACTAGCTGGGGTACTTTTGCTATCATGATGCCGCTGGCGCTTCCTCTAGTGACTGAGTTTAACGACGGTGGTGCGAGCCTTTCGCTTCCTCTCGTGGTTAGTGCAGTGTTGGGTGGTGGGGTTTTCGGTGATCACTGTTCGCCGATCAGTGACACTACCGTGATTTCATCGATGGCTTCTTGCAGTGATCATATCGACCACGTGCGTACACAGGCCCCCTATGCGCTTGTGCCCGCTGCCGTAGCGTTTGTTTGCTACCTTGGTTTCGGTCTTGTATTTGGCTAGGTGCGTTGTAAGCAATTAGGCCCTGCTTGGTTAAGTTATTTGGGGCAATCCTATTTGGAGGGTAGGTTGAGTTTATCGTCATTACTGTTCACGGCGGTAGGAGGTGTATACTTTGGGGTAGGAGTTTGTCGAAATCCCTCGAGGGGCTGCGATGAGTCAGACGAGAGGTCAGAAAATCGGTGGCTTATATCATTTGCGAGCCTTGTATAGGAACGAAGGACACTGCCTGCGTCGATGTGTGTCCGGTAGACTGTATTCACCCGAGGAAGGATGAGGCGGAGTTTGAAATGACAGAGATGCTTTATATTCATCCTGACGAGTGTATTGACTGTGGTGCATGCGTACCGGTGTGCCCGGTTGATGCAATCTTTGCTCTTGAAGATACACCTGAAGATTCAGAGGCGTTCATTTTCAAAAATGCTGATTACTACCAACGATGACGATCACACTTCTTATAATAGGAAGAATGCGAGAGTACGTTTTGCCAAGCGAGTGTACACTCGCTCTTGTTTCCGGAGGCGATAATGGGACTTATTGACCACAGGTTTGAGGACAACTTTATTACAACCAATGTTGACAAGGTCCTCAACTGGGCGCGGCAGTCATCGCTTTGGCCGATGGGGTTCGGGTTGGCCTGTTGCGCGATCGAGATGATGGCTACATCGGCGTCTAGGTTTGACATTTCTCGGTTTGGGGCCGAGGTGTTTCGGGCATCACCTAGACAGGCCGATCTTTTGATCGTGGCTGGTACTGTTTGTAAGAAGATGGCACCAGTTTTACGTCGACTTTATGATCAGATGCCAGAGCCCAAGTGGGTTATCTCGATGGGTAGTTGCTCGAATGCGGGTGGGCCCTTCCCGACTTACAGTGTGCTCCAGGGTGTGGATAAGATCGTGCCAGTCGATGTCTATATCTCTGGTTGTCCGCCTCGTCCTGAAGCCCTTCTTTACGGGCTAATGAGGCTCCAAGATAAGATACGTAAGGAGGACACTGTTCTACGTCGCCAGCGTATTATCAGGGCCGGTGAGAGCGAACCCATTTTGGTAGGAGAGCAGAGGTAATAAATGTCTCGATTAAAGCGGTTTCTTCAGACTTTCCTTCTTATTGATCTTATCAAGGGTATGCTCGTGACGCTTCGCTACACTCCGCAGCCTGCCTTTACTTTTCAGTATCCGGCTGAGCGTCGTCCTGTGGCACCTCGGTTTCGGGGCGTGCTCCGTCTTCAAGTCGAACCTGAAACTGGTGCTCAGACATGCATAGTTTGTGATCAGTGTGCAAAGGTTTGTCCGGACGAACTAATTCTCCTTGGTGGTCATCGTGAGGCTGGTCAGAAGATAAAGATCCTTGACTACTTCGATTTCAATTTGTCCCGCTGTAGTTTCTGTGGATTGTGTTCAGAGGTTTGTCCAACAAAACCTGTCAAGGCGCTTATCATGAGTGAGGACTATGAGCTTGGTAGCTACAGTCGCCAAGACCAGGTCTTGCGAGTGGATCAGATGTACGATGGTGTCCCTGGCGAAAACTACACGAGATAGGCACGTCGATTGTTCGGCCCGTAGTACGAAATTCCAGAGAGAGTGAGAAGTCTGTCGGCATGTGACTGGACTGTGATGTGCGGTAATATACGGATGCATGTTAATCCCCTAACGCGCTTTGCTGTTGAACGTCGTGTCACCATGGGGATGGTGATTCTTGGGCTCTTCGTACTGGGCTGGATTTCTCTAACACGTCTTCCTCTTGAGTTTCTCCCAGTTTTCTCCTCATCCAGCGTTAATGTTCGTGCTCCTTATGATTCCGCATCTCCTGAGGAGGTTGAGCGTCTCATCGTCCGTCCTCTTGAGGACACACTTGCGACTATTGCCGGAGTTGAAACTCTGACTGCAAGTGCCTCGGCGAATGAAGCGAGTATCAACCTCGGTTTTACGAATGGCACAGATATGGATCTTGCTACGGTTGAGGTCCGCGACCGAATTGACCGAGTGAGACATTTATTGCCAAGCGATCTAGAGCGTGTGTCCATACGCCGTTTTCAGAGTACCGACATCCCAATTCTTCGGTTTCACTTAACTATAAAAGAAGATTCTGAAGATCTTTACGACTTCGTTGAAGACGTAGTCCAGGTACGTCTTGAGCGGATCGAAGGTGTTGCACAGGTCGATGTGAATGGAATTCGTGACAAGCAAATTCAAGTACAGCTGAATCCTGTTGCGATGCAAGCTCGAGGTGTTGATGTCAGACGTGTAGTGGCAGCTCTTCGTGAGGGTAATGTCAACGTTTCAAGTGGTTATATCGAGGAAGGGTCGAGGCAGTTAGTTGTTCGGGTCATGGGGGAGTTTGAGCGACCTCAAGAGGTCATGAAATTGCCACTTGATGGGAAGGGTCTTAGACTGCAGGACATTGCATATGTCGACTATAACTTTCCTCGACAGGAACGTTTTAACTACCTTAATGGGTCAGAGGCACTCACTGTCGGGATCTATAAAACTTCGACCTCGAATCTTTTAGAAGTTGTCGATCGAGTTAAATCTGAGCTCGCGGAGATCGAAACCCTTCCGGCCTCAGCTGGGATGACAATCCGCTATCTTCAAGATTCTTCAATTGATGTTAGACGAGGATTGGGGCAACTACGTGACGCTGGACTGTTTGGTGGCATTCTAGCTGTCGTGTTTTTATTCCTATTTCTTAGACAGGTGAAAATAACGCTGCTCGTAGCATTGGCGATTCCGGTTTCAGTGCTTTTAACTTTTGTGATTATTTATTGTCTTCGTGAATTTGGTCTTACCGACATAACACTCAATATCGTTACGTTGATGGGGTTAATACTCGCCATCGGTATGCTTGTAGATAATTCGATCGTAGTAATTGAATCGATTTTTCGTCACCATCACGATTTAGGTAAGGAACCTCGTGCTGCGGCACTTGAGGGGGCCAGTGATGTTGCGATGCCGATAGTTGCTTCAACTGCGACAACTGTTTGTGTCTTTATGCCGATTGTTTTTTTCGCATCAAAGGCCGGTGGGTTCATGCTGTTTCTTGTCGGCATTGGAATTACGATTTGTGTAGTGATGCTCTCTTCATTGTTAGTTGCGCTCACGGTGGTTCCAATGGTTGCTGCTCTTATTCTTCGCGGGCAGTCTCGGCGCCCATCTTCGACAGTTGAATGGCTCATGAATGCCTACGGACGAACCGTTAGTTTTACGTTGGTGCACCGACCGGCCTTTCTTTTGATTGTTGTTGGAGTTCTATACGGGTCGTGGGCGTTGTTTGGCACCATTGAACGTACGTTCACACCTCGTACTATGGAACGACAAATCAGTATTAACGTGGATACTCCGAGAAGATTTTCTCTTGAGCAGACTAAAAAAACGTACCGTGAAGTTATTGAAACTCTTGGGGCGTATAGAGATGAGTTGCAAATTACGGATATCGTTTATCGCTTTGATAGAGGCAGTGGACGATCGAGGAGAGGCAGTGGATTCGGATCAAGACGAGGCATTGACATTTTCTTTGTTGATGAAGAGATGGCTCGTTTGTCAATGCGGGAAGTTAGAGATCGCGTTAGAGAGCTATTGCCGACGAGAGCTGGTGTGGATTTTCGAATAACGCAAAGCCGGGGGCATGGCGGAAGAAATTTTGGTGTCCAATTAGATTTGATTGGCGACGATTTTTCTGTGCTCGAGATGGTTTCCGAAAGAGTGGTACAAGAATTACAGATTTTGCCGTGGGTTAGGGATTTAGATACTACTCTGGAGAACGGGGACGAAGAGATCCGTGTTTCAGTAAATCGTGAGCGTGTCTTACAGGCCGGGTTGTCAAGTCAGGCTGTTGCTTTTACGGTAAATAATTCACTCTCATCGCGGCCTGTTAGTCGTATGAGAGCACCAGATCGTGAAATCGATCTAGTGGTTCAGATGAGAGAGGAAGATCGGAAAACACTGGACAAGTTGAAAAAGGTACAAGTGTTTACTGGCAGTGATTCACGGCAGTTAGATTCGTTAGCAAGCTTCGAGACATCTGAGGGCCCTCGGCGAATCGAACGAACGAACCGCCGTCCAAAGATTACGATCACTGCCAATAGTAATTCACAAGGCACATCGATGCGCATGACACGTCAGCTTGAACGAGTCATGAATACACTCACACTTCCCGCTGGTTATGAATGGGACTTTGGTCGCTGGGCTAGGTTCGCTCAGCAGGACATGGCAGATTCGGCATTTACGTTATTGTTTGCTGCGTTGCTGATTTATATCATTATGGCGGCGCTTTATGAGAGTTTGTTACAGCCTTTTACAATCATGTTTTCTGTGCCGTTTGCTTTTGTCGGTGTCGGGATCGTGTTGACACTGATGAACCAACCACTTGACAACCTTAGCAATATCGGACTCGTCATTCTTATTGGCGTTGTGGTTAATAATGCAATCGTGCTGATTCATCATGTGAACCAGCTTAGAGCAAAGGGCATGTCCAGGAATGAGGCTCTTGTACTTGGTGGTCGACATCGCTTACGGCCGATACTCATGACTGCCCTCACGACGATGCTTGGGTTGATTCCGATGGTCGCTCCACTTATTTTTCCAGGATGGCTTGGTACTTCAGAGGGTCGCGCTGGAAATTGGGCGCCGGTTGGACTTGTGATTCTTGCTGGTCTTACGACCTCCACCTTCTTGACTCTAGTGATTGTTCCAACCGTTTACTCTCTTGTGGATGACTTGAGAAACTTCTTTAAACGCGTTGTCAGAACTGTCTAGGAAAACTTCTTAATGGAATTTCACCGAGGCAAGAAATTTACTGGAGACCGAATGAACGAAGTGTGGGGTAAATATATTGGCACGGGTGTCATCTTTGCGATGGTTTTGTTCGGCTGTGATGGGCTGTCTGACGAAAAAACAACAGGGTCAAGTCCACAGAGTACAGGCGGAAGTGGAAGGTCGCCTGGGCGTCAAAGTGATGTCAGGGGGACTAGTTTTTCCGGTGAGCCGAGAGCATCTCGTACAGCTGTTCCTGTTGAAGTTACGTCAACAATTCGGCGTTCGGTGTCATCGTTTTTGGAGACCAATGGCATTCTGGAAGCAGAAAACGAAGTTGAAATTGTTGCCAGAACAGCCGGTCCAATTGTTGCATTAAACGTCGAAGAGGGAACCTACGTTCGTGAAGGAGAATTACTGGCTCAATTAGACGGTCGTGAACTTCTGGCCGACTTAGAGATTTCGAAGGTTGCACTTTTAGAGGTTGAGCGGGCTTACGCACGTGCCAGAGTTTCACGCGAGGCCGATCTGATAAGTGAAGAAGTTTATGATCAAGCGCTTGCCAGGTTTGAGTCTGCACAGGCCCAGTTGGCTCGGAGTAAAGTGCTGCTTGCGTACACGAAGATAGAGGCTCCATTTAATGGCGTGATCGTCGAGCGACATGTCAAACATGCTGAGAGTGTCAGCCCGAACCAACAGCTTTTCCGGATTTCGACTCTCGATCCGTTGCTATGTCCAATTCAGGTTCCTGAGAAGGAGTTGCCGTATCTCAGTGTACGACAACCAGGTTACGTGACGGTTGAGGCTTGGCCTGGAGAGCGGTTTGATGCGGAAGTTCTTCGTGTTAGTCCTGTAGTGGATGCTACGAATGGAACAGTAAAGGTCACGCTCAAAGTGAGTATTAAGGGCAGACTACGTCCTGGTATGTTTGCGAGCGTTTTTTTGAGAACGGATACACACGCCGATGCGCTTGTAATTCCTCGTGTGGCGTTAGCTTTAGATAGCTTAGGAGATTCAGTGTTTGTCGTGGAAAACGGTACAGCTCGTCGTCGAGAAGTCAAATTGGGTTATGAAGAGTCTGATGTCGTTGAGGTGATATCTGGATTGAGTCTTAACGATCAGGTGGTTATTGTCGGTCAGGACGGTCTTAGTGATGGAACGCCAGTTGAAGTTTTGAGAGAATGAGCTGTGCTGAGAGGTGTTGTGGGGTTGTCTCGTCTTCGTAATTTAAACGACTTTCCAAGGTCATAGAAGTTCAATTTTACTAAACAAGAAGAAGGAACACAGACCTTTCCGAAGCGATAGTAAGTCCATTACTTCGAGTTCGTGAAGCTATGCGGATTGTTAAGTTTTCTACTAGACGCCCTGTCACTGTTTTTGTGTTCACGATGGCTACGGTTGTATTCGGGCTCGTGGCATTTCGTGATCTTGCTGTTGATCTACTCCCAGAGATTACATACCCCTCACTGACTATTAGGACTCTATACGAGGGTGCTGCCCCATCTGAAGTTGAAAACTTGGTGACACGACCGGTTGAAAATTCGGTTGGTGTCGTCAATGGTGTCCTTCGGGCTAGTTCGAGCTCACGAGCAGGTGTGAGCGAAATTACTCTTGAGTTCGGTTGGGACACTAACATGGATATGGCAGCGTTGGATGTTAGAGAGCGACTCGATTTCGTTGAGCTTCCAGACGCTGTGAGTAATCCGATCTTACTTCGTTATGACCCGTCTCTCGATCCTGTGATCAGAATTGGGATGTCAGGAGACGATGATCTAATTAGGCTAAGACGTGTTGCCGAGCAGGAAGTAGAACGCGCTCTAGAACGCGTAGAAGACGTAGCTGCAGTAGTTGTTAGCGGAGGACTCGAAGAGGAAATCCATATCGAACTCAACGAGCGTCGTTTGGCGAATCTTGGTCTTACTGTGACTGATGTAAGCACACGATTAGCGCAGGAGAATGTCAATCTGACCGGTGGGCGTTTAGAGGACGGACAGACTGAGTATCTTGTCCGGACGATTAACGAAATAGATCGGACCTCAGATATTCGAAGTATTGTGATAGGCGGTCCTTCTGGTACGCCAGTTCGTCTCGAAGAAGTGGCCGAAGTGATCCGGGGATACAAAAGACGTAAGACTATAACTCGCATTAATGGCCAGGAGAGCGTCGAAATCTCTGTTTATAAGGAGGGTGGTGCTAATTCTGTCACCGTAGTTGACGCTGTGTTAGGTCGGTTGGAGGGGGTACGGTCTAAATTAAATAATCTGAACAGTGGTCTTGAGCTGACAGTTATTACAGATCAAGCTCGTTATATCAGGCAGGCGATTCAAGATGTGTTGAAGACCGCAATTATCGGCGGAAGTTTAGCGATTCTAGTGTTACTTTTTTTTCTTCGTAGTATTAAAGCCACCTTGATTATCGGGATTTCTATCCCGATCTCTGTGATCGCGACTTTCTTTCTCATGTACGTTTCTGGAATCTCGCTTAACATCATGTCCCTCGGTGGACTTACACTCGGCATTGGTTTACTAGTCGACAATTCGATTGTGGTATTAGAAGCAATTCAGCGAAAGCGTGAAGAGGGTTTAAATGTTCTTGAAGCCGCAGAACATGGTGCCAGCGAGGTCGGTCAAGCGGTTATTGCCAGTACTATGACGACTATATGTGTGTTTATTCCGATCGTTTTCGTCGAAGGTGTAGCGGGTCAGCTTTTTGGTGACCAGGCGTTGGCGGTGGCTTATTCACTTGGCGTTTCATTAATTGTTGCTTTAACTTTGATTCCGATGCTCGCTTCACGTCATTTCGAAAATACTAACGATGGCCAGTTGAGACCGGTTTATCAATCGACTGTCCAACGATTGGCGGCCGCTGCTGTTTTTTTAATGAGTTTATGGGTGGCACGTTTTGTAAAGTATGTTGGTCTTGGTGTTAGTTCACTTTTACAAGTGATTTTCTTCCTGCCGCGTGTTGTTTTCGATTTTCTATACAGTAATGTGTCTCGTGCATACCCTAGAGTTCTTGATTTTGTGCTTCGACATGCCTTCGCCACAATTTTATTTGCGTTGTTGTT